>JAHHTJ010000038.1 GCA_020024715.1 Mycoplasmataceae bacterium | reverse complement strand
GTACAAATTCTTCATAAACTGTGTCTAACATTAAAATATGTGATCCGTTTTTTAAATCATAATGAATAATATTTTTATTTTTAATTAAATTAATTTTTTCATCTAATAATTTAACTGCTTTATGGTCTTTTAAAGGATCTTGGTTTGATGTGATAAATATAAATTTTTTATGTATTCTACTCAAAAATTTCTTTGATAATAAAATTCTTCATGCTTTATAATTACCCAATCAAGCAGCTAAAACATTACGATTATCATTGATTTCATTTTTTTTAATTACTTTTGTAGAAAGAATTAAAGCACGATTGTTTGATAATTTTTCAATTGGTGCTGGTGCAGTACTATATGTAGGTAGATTTGTAATTAATGATCACATTAAAGGAAATGCCATTTTTAATTGTTCTTTTTTTGTAGATTCTGAAACATCAATTACTTTTCTTGGCATATTTCAAATAAATAATCCATCAATTTCATCTTGGTGCTTATTGAAATACATAACAGAAATACTAGCTCCAAAAGATTCTCCACAAATATAAAATTCATTTAAATTTAAATATCTCAAATCAATTTTAATCATTTTGATAAATTCATTTAAATCATTTACATATTGATAATAATGTAACGTACCATTATTTAGATTCCTTCCCATCGCTCTTAAATCATAGCCTAAAATATGTGCATTATCTAAAGAACGGTGTAATAATTTTAAAGAATCTTTGCTCCCGTTTAATCCATGATTAAATATAACAATTTTATTAGTGGGCTTATTTGCTTTAATAAAAAGACATGGAATTGGTTTTATTTCATTATTTATAACAATTTTAAATTCACAATATTTGTCATTTAAATTTGGTTTATTTTCTAAAATCATAATTACTATTTTAACAATAATATAAAAAAAATAAGAATGAAGTTAAATTCATTCCATTTTTTTAGTTAAATATACTATTTTTTCTTGTTAGTTTTTCGCTTTGCTACACGAATAGTTTTTGGATTTTGAGTAACTATTCCTAAAGTTTCTGTATCAAAATTGTATTTTTCAATAATATTATCAGAAGACATTGGTTTATTTCCATTATAAATAGTTAAATATGGACGAGAAACACGACGTTTTCTTTCTTTAGGAATTTCTTTAAATTCCATGGCTTTTGTTTCTTTAGAAATTGATTTTAAAGTTGTTGGAACTTCCATTGGTATTGGTTCAATTTGTTCTTCTGGTTGTTCTTGAACAATTTGAATTGGTGTTACTGGTTCAGCTTGTTTTATTTCAGGTTGTTTTTCAATTTCAACATATTGAACATTATCACCTCAAACTAATTTTTCTCTTTCGATTACTTTTGGAGGTTGATAGTGTTCAATTTCAATTGGTTTAATAACTTCAACTTCTTTAATAATTTCTTTGATTACTTCAACTGGAACTTCTTTGATGATTTCTTTAGTAATCTCAATTGGAATTTCCTTAATTACTTCTTTTACAACATCAACTGGAACTTGCTTGATCACTTCTTTAATAACTTCTACAGGTTTTTCAACAAAAACTGGAACATTAACTTCTTTGATAACTTCAACTTTTACAGGAACTTCCTTTTCAATTTCAATTGGAATTTCTTTAACAACTTCTCTTTCTACTTCTTTAATAATTTCTACAGGAACTTCTTTAATAACTTCTTTGATAACCTCTACAGGTTTTTCAATAAACACTGGAACATTAATTTCTTTTACAACTTCAAAAGGTACATTAATTTCAACTGGAACTTCCTTAATAACTTCTACAGGAACTTGTTTTATTACTTCGTATGGTTTTTCAACAAACACTGGAACTTTAACTTCATTAATAACTTCAAATGGTTTATTAATTTCTACAGGAACATAAACTTTTCTTTCAGTTTTAACTGGAATATCTCTTTCAACAACAACATGTTTTTCAATAATTTCTTTTTGCACAATAATATCATCTGCATATTCATTTGTCAAAGAAACTTCAATTGGTAATGTATCAATAGTTGTTATTGGTTTAATAATTGGTTTTATTATTGAAGGTTTAATAACTTTTTCTTCTTTTAAATTAAATGCAGGTTCTGTAGGCATATTTAAACGAGCAAAATAATAATCAAGATTAGTTTTTAGTATATATGGTGTTTGTTTTTCTACCTTATCAACTTGTTTTAAGTTAGCATTATTTGGACTAATAATAATAGCGTGTTTTTGTTTAAATGTTTCTTCAGGTTGAATAGTAATTGCATTAACTTGTTGACTATTAATAGGTTTAACCACAATTTCATTATCTAATGACTCTTGATTAATAATTGATAAAGGTGCTTCTTGAATTGCTTTTGCTTCATAAAAAGGAAAATAATAATCTAAAAAGTTATTAATTATTTTATCACCTTGTGATGAGACATAGTTATGATCAGCAAAAGTGTCAATAGTTGAAGTTGAACTATACACCTTTCCTCAATCAGATGACAAATTGACTTTTGATTTTACAACATATACTGAATTTCATACACCATGAACATTAATCGAATTACTTCGAAAGTTCCTAAAAAGTAATGGTTTTTTATCATAATCATACTCTTTAGTATGAAACTCAGTGTTATTTTTATTCATTTCCATAATGTAGTACCACTGTGTTTGTTTATATTAATTATTTTAATTTAATTATACTTATATATTTAATATTCTTGTAATAATTTAGTTTAGTTTTCTTTTGTTTTTTGGTTCTTGTTCTTTACTTGGTTCTTCTTCATTATCTAAATCAGTTAAATCCATACCACCTAATTGTTCACGGATATTTGCTAGATCAATATTAAAAATTTTTTGTAAATCATTTTGAATTTCTAATAATTTACTAGGATCATCTTTATAATTCATGATTAAATCTTTAACTCGCATATTGATAATAGCAAAAAATTTATAGAAATATAATTTTACCACTGATGCTAAAGCAACAGGATCATCAATATTCTTTTCTAAATAGTTAAGTTCTTCTATATTAATATTCTTAATTGCTTGTCTTAATTGACTTGGGTTTTTATTTTCTTTTCAGTTAATTTCAATTTGTTGAACTTCATTCATTTTTTTCATAAGTTCTTCAAATGATAATTCATTTAAATCATCCATGTTATTCATCTCCTATTATTTGTTATACAATACTTTCTTTGCAAAAACTGCAACATTTATTGGTTCGCGTTCATTACTTAATGGTTGGATTGCTCTACTTAATTTAGAAATAATTTTATTTTTGTCTAAAAATCATTCATAATGTTTAATACGATATGTTGCATAACCACGATCTTCTAAGAAATATTGGCGATCTAAATCCTCAATAAGCGCTTTTGTATTTTGGTGTTCCTTTCATTTTTCAACAATAATTAATAATTCAATTCTTGCTGAATCTTTGTTATAAATAGTCAAAGCAATTTCTTTGTTAGAAATACTTAATTTAGGAATTATTAAATATTTTGAATTTAAAGTTTTAATTAGTTCTCCATAAATATCTTTTACTACTTCATCATCAAATAAATCATGATTATTTTCACTTAAATCATTATTAACTTGTTCATATTTATGTACATAATCTTGTGTTAGTTGTTCACTTAAACTCATTGAATTTTTAGTACTATCTGCATATTCAATAAAATATTTAAAAATCATTGCATTATTGTTTTTAGTATTAGATACAATAATTTGTTCACCTAATAGTGATTTTACAATTATCATTTTTTTACGTGCTCTTGTAATTGCAACATTTAATCTATTACTTCCACCATTTGTAATTAAAGGACCAAAATTACTCATAATTCTACCTTCAATATTTTTACCATATGTAACAGATAAAATAACTAAATCACCTTCATTACCTTGAACATTTTCCAAATTTGTTATAACAACTTTATCACGATCAACTTTTTCTTGTAATAATGGATCTAATTTACCGTATTCTTCCATTAATAATTTGCTAATATAGTTAGCTTGTTTAGCATTAAAAGATACAATTAGAATTTTGTTGTAATTTTTATGACTTTCACGAAGAATATGAATTACTTTTTTTGCTTCTAATTCATTAACACCTTCATCAAAAACACCATCACAATCAACAACCTCAATTGCTTTATCATAACAACCTTGTTTTGTTGCAACTTCAAGTCCATTATTATAAATGTACTTGTTACTAAATTCAATTAATTCCTTAGAATCACTACGGTAATGGTTTTTTAAATTAAATTCTGTTCATCAACTAGTTTTAGCTCGTTCTAATAAAGAGTTAACTCGATCAAAATCATCCATATCATAATCGTTTGAATTAATGTTGCTAATAAAGAAAGAAGTTGGTTTTAATTGTTTATCATCTCCAGAAACTATTTTAATAGTACTTCGATATACACATGGATAAGCTCTTTCAATAAACATTTGACTAGCTTCATCAAAAATTCCATAATCAAACTCATTTAAATTTAAAGGAATTAAAGTAGCAACATTTTCTGGTCGAGCAACAAAAATTGGAAATATGTATCTTAATACTTTGTAATATCTAGTAACAAATTTAGTTATAGAAGGATATGAATTTTTATCACCAGCAATCTTAAAAACAGATAATAAATCTTGTTTATCTTCATCGCTTAATTTTGATAAATTATCACGCATTATTTCAACTAATTTAGTATATACAACCTCTTCGATATTTCTAGCAGATTTTAATTCATTTCTTCTTAATTGTAAGAAAATATCATTAATATGAAAACCTGTTAATTCATTAAAACGTTTTTCTTCTTTAACAATTTTTGTTCAAAGATCAACAATTCTTAACATTTCATATTGATCTTGTGTAATACTAAAAGGAATTTTTTTCATTAGAGTAGACATTTCATCATAATCAAAAATAATTAAACCTTTATTTAAATATAAATCTTTTAAATAAGGAATATTTAACCATTCAAACTTATCATTAATTCTTTGAATATTAACCGAATAAAAATTACGATTATTAATTAAATCGTTATAAAAATCTAAATCACCATCAATATATTCAATATATTTGCCAAGATCTTTAATATTTTCAATTGAATATAAATCTTCTGCTTTTAAAAATTCTTGAAAAAATTTTAGAATTTTTTCAGATTTAGCAACAATATATTTCATATCTTTGATAGTTAAATAACTAGATTCAATATCTCTTTTTTGTAAAATTAAATTTTGATTCAAAATAAATTCACTAATTACTATCTTTTTATCATCACTATCTTGAATACTTGAATAAGCATTTAAGAAAGCTTGAATTTTAAAACGATTATTAATTGCAAAGTTTAAAATATCAAATTCTTTTATTAAGTCCGCATATTGTTCATATATAACATCAATTTTTTTTGCAATATCTTTAAATTCTTCAACATTTTTATTTTGCAAAATAAAATTATCTCTAATAACCGTGTTATAAAAGTACAAAAATTCTTCAATTTTATCTAAATATTGATTTTTTTCTTTTAAAGATAATGTATTGAATTTTTTATAATATTTATTATCTTTATAT
>JAHHTJ010000037.1 GCA_020024715.1 Mycoplasmataceae bacterium | reverse complement strand
GGATTATAAAATCATGTAATATGTTCAAAAGTTGCATTAAATTGGTTAATAACGATAATATTATTTATTTTATATGCATATTTATTCTTATAATTTAAATTAAAATAATTATTTGCATTTTGTTGATTTATTGCATAATAATCAATCTTATTAGTTGTAATATAATTTGCTAAATTACTTCAATCAGTTGCAGTATTACCTGATCAATTATTGATATTTATTGTAGATTGTTTAATAACATTATTATCAAACCCACCTAAATAAATATTTGGTAATTCTGGACCATGAATAGTTTGAGTTAAATAACTTCCTGGATATTGATTTGTTTGTTCAGATTTAGCAGAAGCTAATTTTTCAAGTGGGAAATTAATATCTAAAATAGTTTTAATTTGATCATTGTAATTATAAATATTATTTTTAGGAGTATAAGGATTTCCAGTACTACTTAAAATATAAATATCAGTATTTTTTAATGTATTTATGTTTCAAGTTTGTCCTAACATCTTATTAGTTTCTAAATAATTAATTAATTCTTGATTACTTAAACTAAATGCAAATTGATTATTTAATTTTAAATCTTGATAATCATTAAAATATTTAAAACCTGAAAAAGTAATATTTACACTTTGGATATTATTGTTAGCGTTTGGATTATATGCTGATAAATTGTTTAATGTTAATTCCCCATAATCCATATTTACACTTGCTTTTGTATTAGTAGTATCTTTTTCTTTAGTAGTTTTATTTAATTCTTTAGTTTTTGAGGTTTTTTTAGAAGATGATGAAGTTGAAGAAGTTGTATTAGTTTTAGATGTTTGAGGTGGATTTAAGGTATTTGTAATTTTTGTTGTAGAATAACTTAAATTTCAATTTCCTAAATTAGTAAAAGTAACATTACACAAATTAAATCAATCATTTGTTACTAAAGTAAACAAATTTATTCATTGATTATCAATTTTTTGACCTTTAATTCCATTATTAACATTTGCAAGTTGTCATGGATATAAATCATTAAAATATTTTGTAATATTTTTATTAGGTAATTGATTTAAGTCAATATTAATATCCATAGTATTTCCGTTGTTTGATGTTTGTAAATTATTAAAACCATAAACACTAAAAGTTGGATAATAAACATTTTTATATGAATATGTTTTAGCTGTTTTTTCATTTCCTAATTGCATTGTTAAAGTAGTTGGAGTATTATAGTTAGAAATATTAATTGAATTATTTCCAGCAGAAAAATAATTAACATCTTCAAAGAAACGATTATTAATAGTTAGTTTATTTGTTGATGAACTATTTGGTAATGTTGAATCATAAGTAAAATTGTATGAACTTGATGAATTTGATGAACTAGAAGAATTATTATTTTTTGTTTCTTTTGGTTTTTTATCTGTTTTTGGAGTTTGATTTAATTTACCATTATTATAATCAGTTACTAATGTTTGATCATAACCATTATTTTTGTTAATAAAAAAATTAGTTCAAAACATTAAATTAGTTTGAACGTTTGATTCAACAGTATATCATTTATGATTATATTCAACAGATACTTGTGGTTCGGGAGCAGGATTAGACACTGATTGATATGAATTAGCTAAAATAGCTGCAATATTATATGCATTAGCTTGTTTATTGCTATTATTCATTACTAATGGATAAAAAATGTTATATGAGTTTGCTAAATAGTTAGCAGCGTTACTTAAATCATTAGTTTGGTTATTGCTATAATCACTTAATAAACTATTAGCATCAATACTTCCACCAACACTATTAAATCCATCAATTGTAATACTACCTAAATTACTATTATTTGTTAAATAAGAAGAATTTTGATTATTACGATAAAAAATATTTGTAATATTAATTTGACTATTTGTATATTGAATTAGTGCAGTTTGTAAAATTGTAGCTCATTGTAATTCATCTAAACCATAAGTATTATTTTGTCCTAATTGTTGAATAATATCTTGAATTGTATATTGATATGGATAGATATTATCAGGTTGAATTTGACCAATTAAACCACTATTAGGGTCTTGATTATCCTTAAAAATTTTAGTAGAATATGTGATAGTATTTGTTGAAGTTATATTATTTGCAAAACTATTAATGTAGATATTAGGTAATGATGTTTCATAGTTTAAGTTTGTAATACTAATTGTATTTTGACTAAATTGCAAACTACTTTTATTAATAAGTAAAATGAAATTTCATTTTTGTTTATCATAATTGAATAGTTTATAATTTTTTGTATTTACAGTAAAGTATGATGAATTTCCGTTTTTAGTCGGATAAGAAATAGTAGTACCAGATGGTAAATTACTTAAAAGATCAGCAACAGAAACCAAATTACCTGGATAATTTTCTAAATTATTATCACTTGGTAAATTAATAGTAACATATGGTTTATTAATTAAATCATTAGGTTGATTATGATTATTATTTTCAGAATGTTCGTTATTTTTTGCGTGTTGTAATGAAAAATATACAATTGGAGGAACAACAATTACAGACAACATTAATATTACAATACTAGATGTAGCAAGTTTGTGTACTGAAAATCAAGCTTTAGTTTTCTTTCAATTCATTATTATTTATCAAAATATGATTAATATATTATATTATTTATTTAAAGAATATGGACAAGATAATTAAAAAAAATATTGATAAATTTATTAATTTAAACCAATTAGAACCCCTTAATTATTCTATTAATTTAACTAAGGAGAAAAAATTTGGAGATTATGCAACAAATTTTTGTTTTCTTTATGCTAAATTATTAAATAAAACTCCCGAAGAAGTTGCTAATTTATTGAAAAATTATTTATTAGATAATTATCATGATTTTTATGCAAAAATAGAATTTGTTAAACCAGGGTTTTTAAATTTTTATTTGAAAAATAGAATTAATTATGATCTTATTAAAAAAATCATAAAAGAAGGATTTAATTATCCAATTTATCAATCTAATAACAAAAAAATTAATATTGAATTTGTTTCAGCTAACCCAACTGGAAAATTGCATTTAGCACATGCATATGCAGCAATTTTTGGTACAGCTTTAGTTAATACTTTTTTACAATTGGGATATGATGTGCAAAAAGAGTTTTATATTAATGATGCAGGTAATCAAATTGATTTATTAGCATTATCTGTGTTAATTAGATATTTAAATTTATTTAATCAAAATTTAGAATTATTTGAAGATTCATACCACGGTGAAGAAATTATTGAATGTGCTGAAGCACTAAAAAAGCAGTATGGTAGTGATTTAATTAATACTAAATACAATAAAGAACATATTTTAGATGAAAAAATTAATGAAACTATTAAGGAATTTGCTAAAAATTATATGCTAAAAATGATTAAAGATGATTTAGCAAGTATTAATGTAAGTTTTGATCTTTGAACTAGTGAAAAAAGTTTATATGAAACTAAACAAGTTCAACAAGTAATTACAGATTTAAAAAAAGCGAATGAAACATATGAAAAAGATGGTGCTTTATGATTGCAAACAACTAAATATGGTGATGATAAAGATCGAGTTCTTATTAAGAACAACCAACTATATACTTATTTAGTTCCAGATATTGCATTACATGTTGCTAAATTATTAAGAAATTATGATGAATATTACAATATTTGAGGAATGGATCATCATGGTTATATAGCAAGATTAAAAATTGCATTAAAAATGTTAGGATTTAAAAAAACTTTTGATGTAATTTGTATTCAAGTAATGAAATTAATTAAGGATAATAAAGACTTTAAATTATCAAAAAGAGCAGGCACTAGTTTAACATTACAAGATTTGGTTAATGCAATTGGTAAAGATGAATTAAAATGAATTTGCACTTCTTATCAAACTTCTAGTCATAAGATTGTTGATGTAAATAAAATAACTCAACATGATGCATCTAATCCATTATTTTATGTTGAATATGCTAGTGCTAGAATTAATCGGATTTTTCAAAAAAATGAATTTCAAGTAAATCAAGATTTTGAATATGTTGATATTGATAATGAAAAAATTGTGAATTTAGTTAACGAATTATCTTTATATGATCAAACTTTACATCATGTTATTAAAAATAAAGAAACACAAGCTTTAAATAATTATTTATATAAATTAGCAATAAGTTTTCATACTTTTTATAGTGAATTGAACATTAGTAATTTAAAAGATCAAAAACAAAAACAAACCTTATTACATATTCTTTATGCTACTTGATTAATTATTCATAATGGTTTAAAAATTTTAGGAATTAAAGCATATGAAGAAATGTAATAATAAAAAAACAATTATTGCTAAAAATACTGTATCAAATTCATTAAATGAAAGAGAACAATTATTTTTAAAATTGATTGTTGATGAATATATTGATACAGCTACTCCAATTGGTAGTAATTTCTTATTACAATCAAACAAGGATTTAAATTATTCAAGTGCTACCGTTAGAAGTGTTATGGCTAATTTAGAAAAAAAAGGCTATTTAATAAAAAATCATACTTCTAGCGGAAGGGTTCCTTCAACATTAGGTTTTAAATTTTATGAAGAAAATTTAGCTAAATATAATGTTCCAACTCAATTAAAAAATCAGTTGCAAGAAATTTTTCAAAAAAGAAATCAAAACATTGATGATGTTATCAATGATTCAGTGAGTTTAATTTCTAATATTATTCAATTACCAACTATTATTACAACTATTCATTTAAGTAATGTAATTAAAAAAATTGAATTAGTTAAATTAAATAATACCTCAGCATTATTAATTATTATTTTTGATGATGGTAATTTAGTTAAAAATGAAATTAAATTTGATAAAACTGATTTAATTGATGATATTGTTATTTGTGTAAAAATCTTAAATGATCGTTTAATTGATTTATCCTTAGAAGAAATAAATGAACAAATTGAAATAATATCTCAACTAGTGAAAGCAAAAGTTCATAATTATGAGTTTGTAATGCAACAAATAATTACTAGAATTTTTGATAAAAATTTAATTAAACATCAAGCTAAAGCAATAGCTATTAATAATGTTTTAAAACAAAAAGAATTCAATGAAACAAAAAAATTAACAGAAGTATTAAGTTTATTAGATAATACATCAATATGAGAACAATTAGCTTTACAAACTAGTGATGATCATAGTGCAAAAATAACTTTTGGAAAAGAATTAAATGCAAATAGATATGAAAATATTGCTATCGCTTCAACTAATATTAAAGTAAATAATAGCAAAAAACAAATTAGTGTAATTGGTCCTACTAGAATGAAATATGGTGAAGTAATAGCTTTATTAAACTTTATAAAAAAAGAAATAGAAAATAATGAATAAGCAAAAAAAAATATCAAATTATTGTATAAAAAAAATTATTAAGTTTCTAAATAAGAACTTTAATGTGAGTTTTCAAAAAATAACAAAACAAGAACAAAGATTATTGTTTTTCTTTCTTTATATTTTTTATCGATCAAACAATGAAAGTTTAAAAAGTAGCAAAATTATTAGTTTTATTAAAGAACATAAGCATGAATTTCAAAAT
>JAHHTJ010000036.1 GCA_020024715.1 Mycoplasmataceae bacterium | reverse complement strand
AGATACTTGTTATAAGTATCTTTTTTAAATTCTCAATTTGGACAATCAACAGAATTTAAGGATTTTTTACATTTTATAATTATTAAACCAATCATTAATTTTCATAAAACATAACTTTTATTTAGTGCATATCAACAAAATAAATTATTTAAATTATCATTAGTTAAGATTAAACATCAAGTTAAAATAGCATAGATTACACTAATCCCAGCATCAGATAACATAATTCATCTAGAATTACCAGATATTTCAAAATAGTATACATTATTAAACATAATGTTAATGTACATATAAACTCCATAAATACAACTCATAATCATTCCCATATTTCATAATTGTTTATATGTAAAAGAAGACGTTGTTATTTTTCCATTAATATCATTTTGAAATGATCAATATGCATAAGGTTTTTTAATTCCACCAATTAGATACATATTTAATTCGTATGAAATACTAAAAACCATAATTAGTAAAAAACAAGCAATAATAAATCCTCATCAAAACATTTTAGTAGTATTTTCTTTTGCTTTTTTTATTTGTTGTTTACCTAAAGGAATTGATAAATAAATATTTGTAATTAAACCAAAGCCATTAAAGAAAATATATAAATATGTAGAATACTGAGCACACAACAAGATGATTTGATGATAAATTTTTTGGTTTTGTGCATTTAAACCAGCATGTGGATCAATTACTCCTCCTATTTGAGAAAAAATATCAGCAATCGCTCAAATAGCAACATCAAGCATAATTCAATATGAATACATAAAATAAAATTTAAGTAAATTTCAATTAATTTTAAAATTAATTTTTCTTAAAAAATAAAAATATTCATATGCAATGTTATCAACTTTAACAAACTTTCATTTTTTATTATCTTTTTCTAATCTTATAACTTTAGGTAAATAACAATAACCAAAAATAAATGCAATTTGAATTAAATATCATGCATCATATATAATTGCATAATTTCTTACAACAACTAATTTATTTACATCATTAATGTGATGTAAATTAAAACTATATAATGCTAGAATTAATATATAGAAGCAAAATCCAATAATAGCGCTAAAACATTGAACTCAAATCAAATTCAAACAACTAAATGAAGATATAAAAAATCAATCTAGCATGTATAAAATTATAGAAACACTTGCTCATTGCATAAAAACAGAACCATATGATAAATATGTTCCGCTAAAACCTAATAATTTTTGTTCGAAATTTGAGGCATAAACTGCCATAAAAATTGTTATTATGATAGCTAAAATAATTGAGAGATTTAATACATCTTTTAATATGTCATTTAATTTTTTAATATCTTTTTTAGCTATAAAATTACCAACGATGCTAAATGATGACATCACAAAAATTACAGCTAAAATATCAATATAACTATAGCCAAATATATTGTAGTTATAGATGTTATTTAATGTAGTATTTGCAACTCCAAATAAATAATTTGGTAATAATGAAGTAATAAAAATAGTAGCAAAAATTGGTGCCAAGGATACAAATATGGCTCATAAAAAAGCAGGAAGAGCAATTTTTCAATAATTTTGAATAAATTCTTTATTACCTAAATATTTTTCTATCCTGCTTTTTATTTTCATATCTATTTTTAATTATTACTATCTTCGATATGTTCTTGCTCATATGTATATGAGTAGACATACCCATCTTTCGTTTTAGTTAGTCTTTGATAACCTTTTTCAAACCCTAATTTAGATTTTTTATTAATTACATTATAAGTTTTAGATTGACCAATTTCTAATGTTTTTAATTCTTCATCTAAATTAATCATTTTAGTTGGGGTTGCTTCATGTTTTGGAGCAACTTTTTCTGACAATGTGGTTTTTTTAATACCACATCCTCTTCTTCCACAAGCCATATTTTTTTCCTTCTTTTATAATTAATAATTAAAGTTTAACATTATTAACAAATAAATATCAAATTATATTTTTTTTAGAATTCTTAATTTCGCACTATGAGCTCTTATATTTAATTCTACTTCAGAATCATTTGGAATTATTGGTTTTTTATTTACTAATTCAAAATCAATTTTTTCATTAATTGGTAAATGTTTATAAATTTCTTTTTCTGTAGTTAATTCTAAAAAAATGTCTTTAACAATTTTATCTTCTAAGGAATGAAAAGTAATAATTCCTAATGTACCGTTTTTATTTAGCTTATTTGCTAATAAATGAATTGAATTTTTTAATACATTAATTTCGTCATTAACATAAATTCTTAATGCTTGAAAATAAATCTTACATGGGTTTTTACGATTTAAATTTTTAGAAAACTCTGCTTTGTAAATTAAATCTCTTAATTCAAAAGTTGTGGCAATTGGTTTTGCTTTTCTTTGATCACAAATTGCTTTTGCAACTTTATATGCATTTTTAGCTTCACCATATTTTTGAAAAATTTCGATTAGTTGTTGCATTGAATAATTATTAATCACTTGATATGCATCAAGAAATTGTTCTTGATTCATACGCATATCTAATCTAGCATCACAATGATATGAAAAACCTCTATTTGGTTCATCAAATTGCAAACTGCTAACGCCTAAATCCAATAAAATTGCATCAAATTTTATATTTTCATCAATACATTTATTTATATCTTTAAAATTACTATGAAATAAATAAACGTTTGTATGATCTTTAAATAAATTTAAACAATAATTATATGCAGTAAGATCTTGATCAAACCCATAAAAATTACCTTTATATTTTGTTTTTTCTAATATTTTTGTAAAATGACCTGCATATCCTATTGTGCCATCTAAATAATTCATATTTTCAAAAATATTTAAGTTATTTAATACTTCATTTAATAATACAGGTTCATGTATTTTTTTATTTTTTTCTTCCATTTTAAAAATCTTATTCAACATACATATATATTTTATATAATAAAAGAGAGGTGATAATATGGTAAAAAAGAATGAAGAATTAGTTCAAGAAACTAGTTTTGATGACGAAGATTTCGTTGATTATGATAAGAATATGTTAATTCTTGATGATTTAACTGAAAAGCTTATTGTTAAATTAGATGAATTAACTAAGGATGAGGATTTTTCATTAGATGAAGTAAAAGTTTTATCTAAAGTTTTGAAAAATGTAACATCAGCAAAAAAGAATATTTTAAAATCTGATTTACTAAGTATCGAATTAGATGATTGCTTATATGATGACCTTGAAGAAGAAGATGAATATGAACCACTTGATTTTGAAGAAGATGAATTAGAAGAATTTAAAGACGAAAAAGAATCAAGCGAAGATAAAAAAACATCTGATAAAAAAGCTAAAAAAACCAAAAAATAATAATACAAATTCTTAATAAAAATAAAATGGTCGTGTTAAATAAAGCCATTTTATTTTTTTGATTATTAAAATATATAATGATATCAATTATAATATATGTTATATGATTAAGGAAGTTACATATGCCTGTACAATCAGTTAATAAATCTAATACAAATTCTGAAAGATGAAGAAAAATTCCTGAAAAACTAGGTTTTAATTACTCAAATTGAAATCACATGAGTTTAATTCGTTTAAATTTTTTTGCAATGATTATTGCAAGTATTTCTTGAGTTTTTTTAGTGATTGCAATTATTCTTTTTATTGAAGCTGGTTATATTAAGAAAAATTTAATTAATGAATCCGCTGATAAATTACTTTCTAGTTCATACAGTGTAGAAAATGGATTTGCAATTTTCTTTATTCTTGTTTTTATAGCAGCTTGAATAGCTTTACTTATTATGTCTTGACAAATGATTAATAAAGCTAAAGATATTGATGTTTTAGAAAAAAATTGATGATGAAGCATTTTTGATTTTTTTCTACCTTGAATCTTTATTTATGTGTCTTTTTTTCTATGAAAAAATACATTTGATGAAGCTGTAAATATTAAAAATACAAATTCAGAAACAAAAAAGATTTATGAAGAAGAATTAAGAGAAGAAACAGAAGCTAATATCAATTTTTATCGAAATAAAAAAGAAGAAATTATGAAAAGAGAACAAGCTTCTTACAAAAATAACAAAAAAAAGAAAAAATAATTGTTATTTTATTTTTTAATTAATAATAAAAATTAAACAGATTTTTTATGTATTAATAAAAATTATTTAACAATTTGATTAATAAATTATAAAAATCTTATATAATTTATATTATTATGGAGAGTTGGCTGAGCGGTTTAAAGCAACAGCTTGGAAAGTTGTCAGTAGGAGCAATCTTACTCAGCGGTTCGAATCCGCTACTCTCCTCCATGCGGCATTAGCTCAGCTGGATAGAGCATTAGTTTGCGGAACTAAAGGTCACAAGTTCAAGTCCTGTATGCCGCGCCAGATACTTTTAAATTAAAATATAAAGTTTTTACTTTATATTTTTTTATGTGGAATATATATGGCATTAGTTCAACGGATAGAACTTAAGCCTCCTAAGCTTATAATATCAGTTCAATTCTGATATGCCATGCCAATGGAGAGTTGGCTGAGCGGTTTAAAGCAGCAGTCTCGAAAATTGTCGTAGCGTTAATCTACCACCGGTTCGAATCCGGTACTCTCCGCCAAACTTATTTGTTTTGTTTATTCATCATCTTCATTCAGAAGATGATTTTTCTTATTATAATAATACTATTAAGGAAGTGAAAATGCCAGAATTACCAGAAGTAACTACATTTATTAATAATATTAAAGATAAAATTATTAATAAAAAAATTATTGACATAATAATTAATAATAATAAAGTTATTAAAAATGCAACTAATAAAGAATTTAAAGAATTTTTTATGAATGAAAAATTCTTAAAAATTGAACGAAAAGGAAAATATTTTATTTTCTTTTTATCTAATAACAAAAGTTTTGTTTTACATTTAAGAATGGAAGGTAAGATAATTTTTCATTTAAAAAATGATCCTTTGTTAAATTCACATAATTTAGTAACATGAATTTTTGATAATAATGAAGAATTAAGATATTATGATACTAGATTATTTGGTACAATGCATATTTATTATTCAGATCCATATTTAAATGATAAATCATTAAGTAAAGTTGGTTTAGAACCATTTGATGATAAGTGTGATTTAAATTATTTGAAAAATAAAATGCAAAAGCATCCAAAAACCAATTTAAAAACTTTATTATTAGATCAATCAATAATTGCTGGTATTGGTAACATTTATGCAGATGAAATATTATTTGCTTGCAAATTGAATCCAACATGAACCATTATCAAATTAAATGATGAAGATTATCTTAATATTATAAATAATACTAAAATGATCTTAAATAATGCAATTAAAGCAAACGGTACAACAGTAGCTTCTTATAGTTTTGATAATCATTTTAATATTGGTAAATTTCAAGAACAATTAAAAGTACACACTAGAAATAATTTGCCTTGTTATGAATGTAAAAATTTAATAAAAAAGACAAAATTAAACGGAAGAGGAACTTATTATTGTAGTAGTTGTCAAGGTGAAGTTTATAAAAAATCAATAAAAAAACACAAATAAATATCACAATTCATTTATTGTTTTAATTTAAACAACAATTAATTTTATGTTTCAAATATTAATTTTATTCTAATGAATATTTATTGAATTTAATTAATTTTGTCTCTAATTCTTTTTTTATTATAAGCAAATTATGATTAGAAAGAGCAGATAT
Source organism: Mycoplasmataceae bacterium (assembly GCA_020024715.1). Taxonomy (GTDB): domain Bacteria; phylum Bacillota_I; class Bacilli_A; order Mycoplasmatales; family Mycoplasmoidaceae; genus RGIG1987. Next base: position 15 of record JAHHTJ010000036.1, on the reverse strand, counting down.
TATTATAAATTAAGT
>JAHHTJ010000035.1 GCA_020024715.1 Mycoplasmataceae bacterium | reverse complement strand
ATATTATATTAAAAAATTACTTTATATTATTATAAATAATTCGATAATAATTTATTTTATTTTTTTAATATACACTTAATATGATAATTGGATTTTACTAAGGAGTTATAATGTCTAAAAATCAAAATAAAAAATTAACTCAAAAAAACAAAAAAAGATTAATTGTTTCATTAGTTAGTACTGGTATATTAGGGCTAGGTACAGCACTAACATGTGGTGCTGTAGCAGCTACTAAAGCAAGTAGTAATTCTAGCAAAGCAAATGTTATTAATGGAGTAGTACCTATTAATTCAACAGTTGGTGATCTTAAATGAAATTCTTCACCAATAAAAAGCAATTATGGAGGTGGTTTATTACCGATAGATTTTAACTACTTTCAATATTCTGAAAATAATAATGTTTCTAATTTGTTTGTAGAAAATAAACAACTATCCATGCTAAAAGAACAAGTTTTTTCTTATTTAAATAATTTATCTTTTCCATGATTATCTTCAAATTCTAATTCTGATCGTTTAAAAATTATTAATTATGAACTAAATAATTCATTAACAATGACATCAAGAAATATTATGTTTCATGCAATTGAATTACAAAATAACAATTCTACTGCTTTTTATTTAAATTATGGAAATAATCAAAGAAAATTAATTCAACCTCAAGATTCAATTTGAGTTTATTGTGATAACGGAATGATTTTAGTAGCAAAAAACTTTAATGACATTCCTAAATTAAAACAAGAAAATAAAAAAAGTATATTAGCAACAGTAGACATTACAAATAAGTCTGATTATTTTACAACAACTAAAAAAGATGGAAAAATCACCAAATATATTCAACCATTACTTCCGCAAACTACACCATTACAAGTAGCAAACAACATTTTAAACAAGTATGGAAATACAATTTTACCAAGTGATATTTACAATTTATTTAACTATTTAAATTGTGGTAAAGCTATTAATTTCAATGCAAGTGTTGGAAGTGTTACAACAGATGCAGCTATTACTTTTACTAATTTAAAAATTAATTGAAATGGAAGTAGTTTTACACCAGCTACAAGTTCATCACCAGCTATTTTTACCATAGGAGGAATTACTGGTGATATTAGTATTTACATTAGTGCGATGAAGCAAAGTTTAAAAATGCAAATTAAAAATACTAATAAATTAACTTTTTTTGTAAAACCATTAGTAATGTGAAAAAATGCAAATGGTAATGTAGAAACTTCTCCAAGCATTTCATCTAACACTATTTCTGGCACAACATTTAATTCTATTCCAAATACTAATATGCCTAGCAATCCAAAAGATTTAAAATTTGGTTATTATTTAGAAGCTGCAAATTCTTCAAGTCAATTATCACTATATACAATGAATAATCAACCTTTTACATTATTACCGGTTGCATATAGTTATATTTTTTATAATTTTTGAATGACCAAAAGAATTCCTTTAAAAAATTTAGATTATCAATATATAAGTGACAATAAAAATGCAATAAAAACTTATAATGATCCAAATGATTTTGGTTCCGTGTTTCAAAATGGAAATGTTAGTTTAAAAGGAAACTCTGAAATTCCAAATTTATGACTTAACGGTACTAATAATGATGGTTTATTAAATTTTGAACAAAACATAAATTCTGAACAAAATATAACTTTATACAAATCATTTTATTCATCTATGTTATCAAATATTGATGACATCTTAAAAAATAATAAATATAACAACACATTATTAATAGATGAAAAAAATAATAAATCATTATATGATGAATTGATTGAAAAATTAAATTTAAATAACACAATTACTGTCTCATCATTTACTGCTAAAATTTTAAAAAATGAAACAACTAATTCATTTTATATTGAAGTTATTAGCATGAATGTTTATAACAAGAATTATGAATCATCACCTTTTGTTTATTATTTAAAATCAACATCTGGTAATATTTATCCAATTTATCCAATTGCATCAAAAGATTATCAAACAGTTGTACAATTAGCTGTTAACATTAAATTTATAGGTAATAAAACAAACATCAAGAAAATTGATGTTCCAAAAAGTTTTAATTATAATAATCCAGAACATTTTTCTGCTTCATTAGCTATTAACAATAATTCATTTAATAATTATGTAAATAAACAATTACTACATTATTTTAATAAAAAGGATTTTATTATTAGTAATTTAAAATATACAGAAACAAATGATAATAAAATTTTGATTGATTCATTTGATTTAACAAATTTAACTCCTTTTATTACCAATACTTTAAATCAAAATATTCTTCCTTTTCAAACAATAAATTTTAAAAATTTATCATTAATAATTAATGGTTTTGTCACTAATATTAATTGAAAAACAACAATTGATGTTTCAAAGAGTAATTGTTCTAATTTATTATTAAATAATTTTGTTTATAATGATAACTACTTAAACGAAAATCTAGCTCACTTCGAAAGTACATGTAAAGCAATTACTTTAATGCAAAACGATGAAATGATTATGGTTGATTCTTATCAAGCTAATACTTCTAATGAATATTTTAATTCAATTTCTTTAGTGATTAATAGTTTAAAAATTACTAACATAAACAAGAAAGCTGTTTATTTTAAATTAGGTTCAAATCCAGGAATTTATTTGTTACCTAATCAAACAATTACTTTAAAGAAAAATAATTTATTAATTCTATATAACTTTAAAAATAAATTAAGTCCAAGTCCAAATCAAATTATGAATATGTATCTAGATAAGTGTCAAGATTGATTAAGAACCTTAACAAATAGCGATATTCAACAAGACTTTAATATTTTTAATCATGTTTCTTCATATTCAACTGCTATTCCTGCTGCAACTTGTTTAAATTATTCTAATTTTCATGTAAATATTTCTAATTTTAATCCAAATAATTTAACAGCAGAATTATCAAATTTAAATTGAAATATTAATGGTTATGCAATTACAGGTGTTTCAGTTTATCCACAAGCTCCAATTCAAGTTACATTAAAACAAACAAAAGCTGTTACTTTTAAACTAGTACCAATTGTTTATTATGTTTATGGTGGAGCATTAAATTCATATCCTGAAGTTAATATTACTCCAACAAATTGAAAAGGATTTGCTGCCGGAATTCATAAATTTGTTTCTGTTTCTACAACATTAAATTATAATGATGTTCCAAATCCTTCATTAATTTCAAATGTTCGATTTGGTTATTACTTAGAACCAACATCATCTGCTAACCAAACATCAGATACAGGTTCTGGATTAGCGTTACCATTAACAGGTCCTGATGCATGAGCAAAACCATTATTAAACTTATCATATGCGTTCAATGGTTTTTGTATGGAAAGAAAATATACTAATTGATCAACTCCCCCAAGTGATTATGGCTCATTAAGTGATACTAATTCTATAAAATTAAATATTAAAAATAGTGATGTAAACCCATATGGTGTTATTAGTGCAAATTTAAATAGTTTATATTTACAAAATATTAATGATTATTCAAGATATGATTATGATCCTAACTTTATTAGCTTATATAATTATGTTAATGATCCTAAATATTATTCAAATATCTTGAATTCAATTATTAATGAAAGTGGAAAAACAATTAATGGTGCATATGTAAGTTTAAATAGTGTAACATTACTTGGAATTAATGATATTAGTTCTATTACTGTTTCAAATTGAAGTCATATTACATATAAAATTAACCAAGTTGTAAATGGTAAAGTAAATAGTTATTTCATCTTACCAGAGCAAGGAAAACAAGTTATTGATTTTGCTAAACCATTGCAAATAACTAATAATGTATCAAGAGATGCTGTTATGAATTTAACTTGAGCCTTATTTAATGGTGATGTAAACGAAAAAACTTCTACACAAGCATATTTAGCAGCAACTCAAGAATCATATGGTGAACATGGTTATTTATATCCATTATTATTTGCTTCAAGCACAAGTAATCAATATTATAGTTGATGAAATTCTTCTGTTTCTGATCAACTTCAAACAATTGTTAAACCACAATGACATGCATATATTGATGATTTAAAACAAGCAAAAATAGATTTAAAATGAATTCCAGAAATGATTGGATATTCTAACAAAATTACTCCATATTTTCAAGGTTATAAAATCATCTATGAACATGAAGGTACTGGATTTGTTAACATTCTAGCAATTAAAATAAATAACTTATGAATCAACAATATTGATATTACTATTCAAGGTGGTGGTTGATTCCCATTATATTAGGTAAAATATGAATAATTTAAATAACAAAGAATTTATTAGAGAAAAAAAACTAAGAAAGATTAAAACAGAAAAAATTAATAAGCATTTAATTAGATTAGAAAATTATGTAAAAAAACCAAGGGTTTATTTTGAAGTTTTATTAGCTTGTTTTATTGGTTCATTTATTTTTATTGTCATCAGTATGGTTTTATTATCTGTGATAAAAAACATTACACCACCTGATGGAACAAAACTTTCTTCAAATGTTTTTTGAGTTGATTCAGCAACTTATAAAGATCCTAATAAAATTCCAGCTTATGAGTTTAACTTTGGTATATATCATTATATTTTTCACATTAAACCATTAACTAATGATAAATCTAGTGTAACGTTAGCTACAATGTTAGCTACAATTATGAAAAGTATCATAAATCATACAATTATATATCAAGGACCTGATTTAAATTGGTATGGAATTGTATACGTTATCTTTGAAATCTTTTTAGTAAGTTTTGCATTAACCACCGTAACTATTTTTGCAATATATAATAAATCTTTAAAATTAACAAAAAAAGGATTAAAAGTTTGAAACTACTTTATTGCTTCATACTCATTAGTAATTATCTTTATAATTTTAAGTTCAACAGTAGTAGAAGTTAATTTCGTTCCTAGTCAAAAAATGTTAATTAATCTAGTTGAACATTCAAAATCTACTAGCATTCCAACATTTCCAACTATTGTTTCTGCTTTTGGTTTAATTAATTTTCAAACCATTAAACAAAATAATGATACTTATCTTTTAATCAATTTCTTACTTGCAAAACAAGCATATGCACTAATTATTGTTATGGGAATTTTTTTAATAACATTATTAGTTTTATTTGGTTTTATATTTATTAATTATAAAAATCATAAAGCATTAGTTGATCTTTTAACTAATAATGATGAATTTAAATCAATTATAGAAAACACAAAAAATAATAATTTGAATCCAATTAATGTTGCTGTTTAATTATTAAATTAATATTTATAATTAATAAAAAATATGATAGTAGTCTAATTTTTATGTAAGAATATTTTTTATATTTTATTTCTTACTAGACTTTTTCATTTTACAATATATTCGCAATTGATTTAAAAAACTCTTTTATAAGATCATTTACTAGATATACGCATGCCTGCGATATTAACTAGGCTTATTAATGTTCTTTTGTGTAGGAAAGAACATTTTTCTTTTACATATTTTCTTAAGGCAGAATTAAATGCTTCAGAAATGTTATTAGTACAAATGAACCTTCTCACTTTTTTAGATAACTCAAAAAATGTTAGTATTTCATCTAATGAATCTTAAATAATCTTAATTGCTTTTTTGTCATAATTATTTTCTGATAGTTTTAATTTGAAAAAGCAATTTCTGCTTCTTTTCTTGTATCGGGTGTGTAAATTTTTCTTAAATCATTTTTAAATAATTTTTTCTTTCCTGATGATATG
>JAHHTJ010000034.1 GCA_020024715.1 Mycoplasmataceae bacterium | reverse complement strand
ATTCATTATTTTTTCTATTATGAAATCTTGATTTTTATCATTATTTAAAAACATAGCATTCTTAACATAATTTATTAAACGAGTAAAAAATTCTTCTATTGAATTATTAATTTCTTCATAAGCAAAATAAGGAAAATAGTAAATATTAAACATATTTGATAATTGTTCTGTTATATTACATATTGAAACATCCTTATCACTTAATTCATTGATAATAATTTTTGTTTTCTTAATGTATTTATCATAATTATCCATAAATATATTATTAATAATCTTTTTTTTATTTGTCAATGAATTAAAAAAAATAAAATCATGATTAATGTAATTCAACAAAAATGTAATTAAGGTGAACTTATCATCTTGTCTTAAACTTTTTCTATTCAATAGCATTTGAAAAACATCAATTTGATCTTCTTCTATTTTATTTTTAAATTTATTTAAATAAATTATTAAAAAATTAGTATTTATTTTATTGTCTTTTACGATATAAGTTAATAAATCAGTTTGTTTTAAATTTTTTATGAATTGATTTTCCTCTTTTTGCTTTTTTTCTTCATTAATTTCAATAAGTATAGATTTTTTTAAATTATTTCATTCTTTATAATAAGGTTCAGGAACATAATTAGTATTTAAAATCTCATCTATTCTATTTAACAATAGTTGCTTTTTGTTATTTTTAAGCAATTTTAATAATTCATTATTTAGTTCCTCATACTTATCCATTATTTACTCCTTGCGCAACATGGTTCTAGTTCATTGAAATTAATATCATCCAAACAATTAATTAAGCGTTCATACGAAAAATTATCTGTAAAATAATTTAATTCAATTAATTTTTCAATTCGAAATTTTGCTTTATTAATTATTGTTAATATGGACATTGGGTAATGATATTTATTTTTGTTTTCCATGAATTCTTTTACATCTAATTCATGTCATTTAATATTATTTGAATCTAAATATTTAATACACCTATAATCAAGATCAAAATCAATATATTTAATTACACCACTTTCTAGTAAATATGGCGAGGCGATATTTATATAATAAGTTACTGTTCTTTCCTTCTTGTTAATTGTTATTTTAATGTTAAATCATTCTTTTTCAAAGAAAAACCAACATGTTAAACAACTTTCTTGGCAGTGCTTAAAACATGTTGCACTATTTTTTTTCGATGTTAAAACATACATTGAATTAGAAGCACAAAATAAATAATCATTATTTTTATCAATTAGATATAATGGTTGTCATGTATGATAAAGTCAACCATTATATTTGTATGCTTGAATCATCGTTAAATAAAATTGATTAATTTTGTTTTTGTTGTTTTGCATTATATCTTATTTTTGATATTTTTAAAATAAATTCGAAAATTTTAAGAAATGTTTTCAAATTATACTAACCTTTTTTAGTATATCAAAAAATTATTTTTTATTTCTTTTAAATAATTTTTTTTAAATGTTTGTTTTAATTTATTTTGTTAATATAAGAGGTTTTATATGTCAAATCATAAAATTCATAAATCAAAAAAATTAACTTCAAAGAAAAAAAGATTAACTATTGGATTATTATCAGTTGGAAGCGTTGGTTTAGTAGGAGCATTAATTGCTGGAACAGTTGCTGCTACTAAAAGTATAAATAATGATAAACTACAACTATTAGTTGGTAAGAATGATTCTAGCTTCGAATTAGGAAGTAGTGTTAAAGCAGGTTTAGATGGATTATCACCATTAGCTTTTAATCAATCATATGCTATTAATAATCAAATCATTAATACTGTTAAAACACCTAATTATCAACCTACATACTCTATGTATCAAACAACCTTAAAGCAATTAAACAATATAGGTTTTAATTGATTAAATGTTAAATATTTGAATAAATTAGAAATTACTCATTATTATTTAGCTAAAAAAGCAACATATGAATCTTCTAGTTTAGTTTTTGCAGCAGTTCAATTAATAAATCCAAATAATATGCCAGTTACTTTTCAATATGCTTGCGGAAGCACTAATTATTCAACCATTATTCCTGCTAATAAAACAATTTGAGTATATGCAAATAACCAAAAAATTGAGATAACTTCTAATTTAAATTTAAATAAAAGTCTGGTTGATAGTTTTAATGTAAATTATAACAATTTATTCACGATTTATGGTTTGAATAATTCATATAAAGAAGTAAATAATCAATTGTCTGCACCAAAATTACCGATTCAAACATCACTACAAGTAGCAAAAAATGTTTTAGATAATGGTGGTTATAATATTGTTGCTGCTGATTTTTATAATTTTTTCAATTATTTAAATTCTGGAGCAGTAGTTAAAGTAACTAATCCAGCTGTTGTTAATATTACATTTAGTAACATTAAAGTTAATTGAAATGGTTCAGAGTTTATTCCGGCAAGTGCTTCAAAAACTGGTTATGCTCAATTCGTACTTGGTGGAATTAGTGGAACTTTAAATATTACTGGTGCTGTTAATTTGCAATTAAAAATTATTAATAATGAAAAATTAACATTTAATTTAATTCCTTTGGTTTTATGAAAAAATAATAATCAAATTCAAACATCACCTTCTATTGCTTCTAATAATTTAGGTGGAACAACTTTTAATGCTACTCCTAATTCAAATCAACCAACTAATTCAAGTGATTTAAGATTTGGTTATTCTATTAAAGCTGTTAATCCACAAAGTTTAGTTAAATTATCACTTCAAGGACAAGTTTTTAATACGATGCAGGTTGCATATTCATATATTTTTTATAATTATTGAATGACGAATAGAACAATCAATAAACCTGTTAACAATAAAAAAACAAATTTACCAATTCCTAATAATTTAAATGCTAAATATTTAGATTTTGATGATCCATTTAATTTTGGTTCAATTTATCAGAACGGAATTGTTAATTTAAAAGGTAATACTACTTTACCTAGTTCTTGAAAAAATGCATTGATAAACAATCAAACTCTTAATAATGAATTGGTTTCACGACCAATTTCAAGTAACCAAATTCTTGATTATTTAAATAAAAACATTACTGATTTTTATAGTGGAAAAAAATTTAACGATTTAACAGTTACAGTTCAAACTGATCCAAATTTATTTTTAAAATTATTAGATATCACAAAATTAAATAATTTAAATCCAAATTTAAGTGTGAAGTCATTTAATATCACAATTAAAGAGATTAATAATGTTGTTTCTACCGTAGTAAATAGTGCAAAAATTTATAACATTGCATATGAACAAAATGCAAATAAACCAGATGCATATGAATATTCAACTATTTATTATTTGAAAGTTAATAAAACAAATTATCCAATTTATCCTTCTCCTACTTCAACTCTAGCAACATCTATCCCATTAAATATTGCATTATATAATATTGTTACTAAAACAAATGATCAAAATATTAAATTAGATGCTCTGATTTCATTAGATTATAGTAGTTTAGATAATAATTATTTTGCAAATGATGAAAATTCTGCAAGTGATGTTTTAGCATTGTTAAATAGTAAAAATAGTAAAATTGATTATCAAACTAAGTTTAAAGATGCTTTAATTCAATATTTAGAAACAACTAACAGCTTATTTAATAATTTTATTATTCAAAATTTAACTTATAAATTAAATGCAAATAATACAATAACAATTACAAGTTTTGAATTATTAAACAAAACACAAAATGAATATAGTATTAATTTTGCAAATAAAAATATTAATATCAATCCTTATCAAACAGTAATAATTACTAATTATCCAATTGTTATATTTGGATTTAGTCAAGTTGTTAATATTAATAAATTAGTTAATATTCAAAATACAAGTTATTCTAATTTATTACTAAACAATTTTGCTTTAAATGCAAATAATCATTCAAACCACAATTTGATGATGATAAACGCAATTAGTAATTTGATTGCAAACAATGAAATTAAAGTTTTAAATTATCAAGCAAAAATTAGTAATTTTAATAATTCTTCATTATCAAATACGAGAATGACTTATGGAAACAATGAATCAGTTGTTTTAAAACCATCAGAAACTAAAACAATTTCATCAAATAACTTAGTATCTATTTATAACTTTAAATCATTTTTAACTCCAAGTAATTCAGATATAATGAATTCTTATTTAGCTAAATGTCAGTCTTGATTAAATACTTTAACTACTAATGACATTCAAAATGACTTTAACCAAATGAGTAATGTACACAATTATATATCTACAATTCCATCACAAACTAACTTAAATTATGAAAATTATCAAGTAAAAATTTCTAATTATAATCCAAAAACTAATACTGCTACTTTAGATTCAATGCATTGATTAATTAGTGGAACAGCACAAACAGGAGTATCATTAGAACCAAGCGTAAGCATATCAGTTTCATTAAATCAAACAGCACCTGTACAATTTAAATTAGTACCAATCATTTATTATCAACAACCAAATTCTAATGTTGTTCAATCATATCCAAGCATAATATCAACACCTTCTAATTTAAAACATATTGTTATTGTTAATAAATATGTTTCAATTAAAACTGAATTAGATTATGCAAATGTACCTTCAGCTGTTAATATAACAAATATTAAATTTGGTTATTATATTGAGCCAGCTACACAATCAATGTATTCTAGTAATGCAGGAAGTGGTTTAGCATTAAAATTATCAGGAAGTGATGCTCAATATAAACCAACCTTAAATATTTCTTATGCTTTTAATAATTTTGTTATGGCTCATCATTATGATGGGTTATCAAAAGTTTGCCCAACTCCAATTTTAAATACTTCTGGAGCTTATGGTTCTTATAATGATCAAACATTTGTTGCAAAATTAAAAAATCAAAGTGAATCCATCAATCCTTATGCTGCTATAGCATTTTCAAGTAGTGTAGTAATGTTAAATCAACCAAATATTAATAATTTTATTGAATTATATAATTATGTTGATAATCCAAATTCTTATGCTTATATTGCAAAACAACTAGGATTACCAGCTAATGTTAAAATTTTAAATATTAGTTTAGATGGAATAAATAAAATTGGAAGTATTACATTACAAAATAATTCTTTAATTACATACAAATGAATTGAAAATGTAAATAACGAAAAAAATGCATATTTTATTTATCCTCAAAATAAAGATCAAATTATTAATTTTAATCAAAATGCTTCAATAAATATATTAAATAATAAGATGCAAATCAGTTCAACTATTAATTACAATGCTTATAAATTATATGAAAATTCTTCCGATGGTTCAAATATTTATAATTTTTTTGATAATAGTTGTTATTGAAATTTTGGCTATCAATATTATTTATATCCATTACTATTTACTTCTTATACAAGAGAACAATATTATTCATTTAACTTTAATAAAGTTGGTGTTAAAAATTATCATTTAATGGATAAAAAATCTTGAACAGCATATTGTGATGCTACATCTTCTCCTACTTATACAATGACAGAGGTTGCAAGTATTTTAGGTTTACAAGGAAATTTAATAAATGATTTACAAGCATATAATATTTATATTTCAGCAACTAATAACAAAACTGTTGTTATTTCTTCATTAAAAATTAATAATTTATGAATAAGTGGATTGAATTTAAATATTTATGCTGGAAATGAATCAAATTGATTAATAAGTTAATTAAAATAAAATATACATATGAATATTAAATTACATTTTAAAAAAATAAAAAATAAACAAAATTTAACAACAAACAATAATGAATCAAC
>JAHHTJ010000033.1 GCA_020024715.1 Mycoplasmataceae bacterium | reverse complement strand
ATTTAATAGTTATTTTTTTATTTTTTATTTGATTAATAATATTATTGATTTGTTCTTGATCAATTTTGTATTCTTTATGTATATATTCAATTAATTTGTTTAAAGCATGTATGTAATAAATGCCTAAATTATCATTTTCATAATTTAAAATATAACTTAAAACATTATTCAAACTAAAATCAATATTTTGTTCTTTTTTTAATTTGAATATGCAAGCTTGATATAATGCATTAACTTTATTATCAAAAATATTTTTAGCAATATCATAAGCTTCTTTTTTAAATAATTCATCAGGATCTTTATATTTAGAAGTATATAACCCAGATAGATAAATTGGAACAAATACTTGACTATTTTTTTGATATCTTAATAAGTTTTCTAAATTTTTTATAAAGGCATTTTGTCCAGCTTCATCATTATCAAAACTTAACGTAATAGTTCTTAGGTTTTTTAAACTAAAAATTAGTTGCATTTGATTATTTGTTAAGCTAGTACCCATTGTTGCAATTGTTGCTAAATAATTATTATTAACCAAACTAATACAATCCATATATCCTTCAACAATGTTTAAATCAATTTCTTCATTTAAAACTTCAATTGAATAAAAATTATATAAGTTATTACCTTTAATAAATTCTTTACTTTCAATTGAATTTATATATTTAGCTTTACTATTACCTTCAATATCTCTACCACTAAAACCTATAACATTTGTGTTTTTATCTATGATTGGAAAAATTAATCTTTTTTTAAAAAATAAATGATAATTTTTATTATCTTCATCATAAACAAATAAGTTAGTTTTTCTTAATAAATCATCAGCAACTTCATCTTTAAAATTTTCTAAACAATAGTTATATAATGCATCATGGAATTGATTTAAATATTTATCTTCAATATATCCTAAATTAAATTTTTTGATGATATTTAAATCAATTTTACGGTTAATTAAAAAGTTTTTAATATTTTCATCTTTATATGCAATTAATAAGTAGTTATTCATTAATTGCATTGCTTGCTTATTAATTAAATAAATTTTTTGACTTTGACTAATCTTAAAATTATTTGAAAATTGTTTTAAGACATCTTCACTAACATTACAAAGTTGCAAAGCATTTTTTAATGCTTGTATAAATGTAATATTATCTAATTTTTGTAAAAAACTTACAACATTTCCACTAGCACCACAACTAAAGCATTTAAAGATTTGTTTTGTGCTGCTAACAGACATACTTGGATTTTTATCAGAATGAAAAGGACAAATACCTCAATAATTTGTTCCTTTTTTCTTTAAATTAACTCTAGAACCAATAACTGTTTCAATATTAATTAAACTAAATAAATAATCAAGATCTAATTTATTGTTCATTTTTATTTTTCTAATCTACTATTGATATATCAACTAACATCATTTAAATCAATTTTAACTTGTAACATACTATCTCTTTCTCTGATTGTTACTTGTTGTGTTGATAAAGTATCAAAATCAATTGTTAAACAAAAAGGTGTACCAATAGCATCTTGTCTACGATATCTTTTACCAATAGAACCAGAAGTATCATAAGTAATTTTTCCCTTAATTTGTTTTACTAATTGATTAAAAATTTTTTTAGAATATTCATCTAATTTATTAACTAATGGTAAAACTGCTAATTTAATTGGAGCTAGCAAAATCGGAAAATGCATAACGATTCTTTCATCATTTGATAGTTTTTGTACTTCATAAACTTCACAACAAATTGCATATAACAATCTTTCTACACCAACTGATGGTTCAATAACATAAGGAATAATTTTTTGATTAGTTGTTTGATCTAAATAACTTAAATCTTGTTTTGAATATGCCATATGTTTATTTAGGTCGTGATCAGTACGATTAGCAATTCCTCAAAGTTCACTCATACCATGAGGAAATTGATATTGTACATCAACTGTACGATTCGAGTAATGTGCTAATTCATCTTTTGTTTGTTCATGAAAATTTAAATTTTCTTTTTTAATTTGACAATAGTTAAATAAAAAGTCTTTTACTTTATTTAACATCATATCCATGATTAAATCAGCTTGCTTTGGTTCACAAAAATACTCTAATTCCATTTGTTCAAATTCTCTAGTTCTAAAGATAAAATTACCTGGAGTAATTTCGTTTCTAAATGATTTACCAATTTGACCAATACCAAATGGTAATTTTGCTCGCATTGTTCTTTGAACATTTTTAAAATTAATAAAAATTCCTTGAGCAGTTTCTGGTCTTAAATATAGCGTATTTAAATTATCTTCAGTTACTCCTTGAAATGTTTTGAACATTAAATTAAAATTTCTAATATCAGTTCATTCTTGATGATGACAATTAGGACAAGATACATCATATTTTTTTAACAATTCTTGATATTCTTGATTTGTTAAGTGATCTGAAATATTTAAAGAAGGATCTTTTTCTTCAATTAGTTTATCTGCTCTAAACCTAGCTTTACAATATTTACAATCAATTAAAGGATCACTAAATTGATCAAGATGACCACTAGCTTTTCATACAGTTGGATTTAAAATAATTGAACTATCTAAGTTATAAACGTTAGGATCTTGAACAACAAAATATTCATTTCATAATTGTTTGATATTATTTTTTAACAAAACTCCTAATGGTCCATAATCTCAAGCATTAGCAAGACCATTATAAATTTCACTACTACTAAAAACAAAACCACTAGTTTTTAAATGGTTTACAATTTCTTCTTGTTTTAATTTCATAAAGATAAACCTTCTTTTTTATAATCATATTAATTTTTTAATAAATACCAATACTATTAATATTTAATTAATATTTCTTTATATTAAATTAATTTATTTTTATAAATTAAGTTCATTCTAAATCACCATCTGCTAATTTTATTTCTATGCATTCTTGGGGACATACACTAGCACAAGCGCCACAACCAATACAGGTGTTATTTACATATGCTTTATTATCAATAATAACAATTGCTTCAACCGGACATACTGGCACACATTCAGAACAACCATCACATTTTTCTCTATCAATACAAGATCTTATTATTTCATTCATATTATTTTGATATATTATTATATTATAATAATCAAAATTATGCAAATACAAATAACTATAGATGGTCCTGCTGGTACGGGCAAAAGTACTGTGGCTGCAAAAATAGCTAAATTAATTGATTTCCAATATATTAGTAGCGGTTTAATTTATCGTCTCGTTGCTTATTATTTAATTCAAAATAAAGTTAATATTTATGAACTAACAGAATCAATGTTTATGATTGAAATGGATGGTTTTTTGGATCGAATTAAAATAGATGATGAATTAATTTATTTGGATGGAACTGAAATTTCTAGTCAACTTTATACAGAAAAAAATGGTTTAGAAACTAGTAAATTATCTCAAAATGAATTTGTTAGAGATTATGTTAATGAAATTTTAGTTGATTTATCAAGAGTTCATAATATTGTGATAGATGGTAGAGATATGGGTAGTGTTGTTTTTAAAGATGCATTAATTAAATTTTATTTAGATGCATCAATTGAAACAAGAACTAAAAGAAGATATTTACAATTACAAAAACAAGAACCTAATATTAAAATTGAAGATATTAGAGAAGAAATTATTCAAAGAGATAATCAAGATAAAAATCGACATATTTCTCCATTAGTTATACCAAAAAATGCTTTTGTGATTAATACTGATGATTTAACAATTAATGAAGTAATTAATAAAATGTTAGATGTAATTAAAGAAAAGTTAAAATTTCTAAAAATATAATACAATATACATATTATTAAAAGTTATTAAAAGAAATGTGGGTGAAAATGTGCCTAAAATTTTAGTAGAAGATGGAAATCTAGATTTAGCTTTAAAGAAATTTAAAGGTGTTTCTGCAGAAACTAAACGTAATCAACAAAGACACGAATATTATTTACGTCCAGGTTTACGTTTAAAAGAAAAAGCTTTGTTATCAGCAAAGAAAAGACATAAACAACGTAGAGCATAGTCCTAATAAGGACTATTTTTTATATTATGATTAAATATACAATAACATACACGATAAAAACAGAATTAACAGATGATACAATTAAACAAATTAATCATGTTTTAAATGTGGCTAATAAAATCTTAAAGTTAAAGCCTAAAGTTAATTATTTTGATTTATGTATAGTTAGTGATTGTAAGATTAAAAAATTAAATAAAACTTATCGTAATAAAGATAAAGTGACTGATGTTATTTCTTTAGCTTATAATGAATTTAATAATTTTATAAATTTAGAATTTAATCATTTAGGTGAAATTTATATTGATATTAAACAAGCAAAAAGACAAGCAAAGCAATATCAACATAGTTTAATAAGAGAAATGTGTTTTTTAGTTTTGCATGGTTTATTACATTTAATCGGTTATGATCATATTAAACATGAAGATGAAGTAATTATGTTTCAATTACAAGATACAATTTTAAATGAGGCAAAGATTAAAAGGTAATATATGGAAAATAAAACCAAAAAACCAAATAATTATGACACAAAAAACTTCTTTAAAAAGTTTACAGCTGCTGCTAATGGTTTCTTTGTTGCTTTAAAAGAAGAAATTTCTTTATTAATTCATATTATTTTAGGGATTATTATTTTAATTTTAGGAATCTTATTGCATAACTATATTAGTTATGTAGAATGAATTATTTTGGTATTAATTATTGGGCTAGCAATTAGTAGTGAATTAGTAAACACTGCAAATGAGCAAATTATTAATATTATTAAATTTGAATATAACCAGGGTGCAAAAAAAGTAAAAGATATTTCAGCTGCTGCTACCTTAGTTATTTCAGTATTTGGTTTGATTATTTGTTTGATGATTTTTATACCAGCAATTATTCATTATGCACATTCAGTAGAAGGAAAATAAAGATGAAATATGGAGCTATAGCATTAGTAGGAAAACCAAATGTTGGAAAATCTACTATTATCAATAAAATTTTTAATTCTTTGGTTTCAATTGTTAATTTAAAACCCCAAACAACAAGAAATCAAATAGCAAAAATTTATGAAGATGAAAATAACAAAATATTGTTTGTGGATACTCCTGGTTTTCATTTGGAAAAAAATGAATTAGATAAATTTTTAAATGGTGAAATTTATCGTGCATTAAAATTATGTCCAATTGTATTTGTTATTAGTGATTTAAGCAGAGAATTTAGTAATGAAGATGAAATAATTGCTACTAAATTACAAGCTTTAAAAGATAAAAAATTTATTTTATTATTAAATAAAAATGATTTAGTCAATGATGAACAAACTATTGCTAATTTAACAAATAAATGAAAAAGTTATCTTAGTTTTAGTGATATTATTACCTTAAATCAAAATGATTTTTCAATCCAAGATTTACTAAAAAAAATTAGTAATTTGTTAGAAGATAATGAAGATTTTATTAATTTTATAGAAAAAAATTTAGATGATAGATTTTTAATTAAAGAAGTTATAAGAAACGTTTTATTACATGAACTTCGTCAAGAAGTTCCTTATAGTGTTGCTATTAAGATTATAGAAGATAAATATATACAAGCAAAAAACTCATATTTTATAAAAGCTGATATTATTGTGGATAAAGAAAGTCAAAAACCAATACTAATTGGTAAAAAAGGTGAAAAAATTAAACAAATTGGTATTCGTTCGCGTATTGATTTAGCTAATATTTATGATTGTAATATTAATTTATTTTTAGATGTTAAGGTGAAAGAAAATTGAAAAAAT
>JAHHTJ010000032.1 GCA_020024715.1 Mycoplasmataceae bacterium | reverse complement strand
ATACCATTTATTTAAAAATGATTTATCAACACGAAACTAGAAATTATAAATAAAAAAATAATTTATCCTAGTAATATATTTAATTTTTTGCAAATGAGTTAATAATAAATACAAATAGATTTATAAAATAGTAAATAAAAATGTCTATTACAATTCGTAATAAGACATTATATTTATATATTTATTTAATAATTAATTATTCATTATAAAGATTCTTCTTAGCATTACTTGTAATAATGTTTGCTTCATTATCAGTAATAATAATTGTATCTTCAATTCTTGCACCACCTAAACCAGGAATATAAATTCCAGGTTCAATAGTACATACGTTATTTTTTTCTAATAATCTTCTAGCTCTTGGTGATACATATGGTAATTCATGCACTTCTAAACCAACTCCATGGCCAGTAGCATGTGTAAAGTATCCTTTAAAATCTTGTATATTATCAATATATTCTCTACATACTTTATCAACAACTTCACCAGTATTTCCTATTTTTGCAGCTTCAATTCCTTTTAAATTTGCTTCTAAAACAGCATAATATAATTCTTCTAATTTAGGATCATTTAATTTGTTACCTAATGCAAATGTTCTTGTAATATCTGATGCATAGTAATCATACATACAACCAATATCAACAGTAACTAAATTACCTTCTTCTAAAATTGTATCATCTGGAACATGGTGTGGAATCGCTCCGTTTTTACCAGTTGCTACAATTGAATCAAACGAATTACCTGTTGCTCCAAGTTCTAGCATATGAACAGCTATCATTGTAGCTACTTCTTTTTCTGTTTTCCCAATAATTGGTTGTTTTCTTAATCATTCAATGGTATCTGCAGCAATTTGTGCAGCTTTAGTTAAAGCTTTAATTGCAGATTCATCTTTTACTATTCTTCAATAACGTGATTCAATACCAATAGTTTTAAGATTCATTTTTCAATATGTTTCTAGTGTTTCTAAGGTAATATATTCTTTTTCAACTATTACTTCTTTAATTTCTAATTTATTAATTAAATCTTTTAAATCTTGTAAACTTTTAAACAATAAAACTTCACAATTTAAAACTTGTTGTTTCGCTGCTTCAAAGTAGCGATTATCTATTAATAAGTATGATTTATTTTTAGTAACAATGATATAACCAGCAGAACTATGAAAATTAGTATATCAGTAGCGATTAAAATCATTACTGATAATTACAGCATCAGCATTATATTTAATTAAATCTTGATCTATGATATCTTTTTTATTCATTATTATTTCTTCTTAGTTTCTTTGTGTTCTACAGTTTGTTTACATGTCTTGCAATACTTATGTAAATTTAATTTTTCAGGTTTTTTCTTAACATTTTTATTTGTTATATAATTAATATTTTTACATTCTTGACATTGTAATTGGACACTATTTTTTGCGTTCATATTCTTTCCTTATAATAATCATTTATTATAGTATTATATAAAGAAAAGCAAATAAATTGGTTTTTTTTATCTTATTTGCTATATTAATAAGAAAGATGTTAAAAAAATTAAAGGACTATATTGAAGCAAAAAAAATTTATTCTGAATACTTAAAAGAACAGGATAAACCTGCATATGAAAAATTTTCGAAATTTGTTGATATTGATTACACAATCCAAAAAAGATTGCAACCTTTAAAATTAAATAATCAATATAACTACGAATATCGTATTAGTTTTAATAATAAAATCTTCAAGAAAGAAAACCGTATTTTCTTATTTGAAGATTTTAGTTATTTAGATCCTGATTTAAAGCTATTTAATGGTGATAGTAATTTATATGAAGCTTTTATACTTGAAGAAAAATTAAAACAAAATCAACGAAATAAGTTTATTTATTCAAGACTAAAAAATCATGTAGAATTTACCGATCGCTATAGTAATTTAGCCTTAAATAAAACTATTTTAACTGGTTGAACGTTATCTACATATTTAAAATCAATCCCAAAAATTAATATGGAATATGAAAAATTTGAATTTTTTAATGATAATTGTAAATATTATGAAAGAAACTGATTTGTAAGAAATTATATAAAACAGAAATTGGAGAAAAAATAATGAATAAACATTTATTGTATGATGCACATTGATTAGCTATATATGAAAATGATCGTAATTTTGTATATGCAGAAAGAAAAAATAAGGATAGTGTTGCTTGTCTATGTTATCGATTAAATAAGAATAACGAATATGAATTTTTAATTCACTATCAACCATTAATCGGTATTGATTCTAATAATGATGAAAAATGTTATCCATGTTTAGTGACTGGATCGATTGAAGATAACGAAGAATTATTATTAACTGCACAACGCGAACTAGAAGAAGAAGTTGGTATTGTTAATCCTTATGATTTAGTACCAAAACTAAAATTTGATTTTATTCCAAGTACACAAGTTAATGAAACTGTGTCGATTTTTATCTTTGATATTACTGGCAAGGAAATTGGAATTCCAGAAACTGATGGTTCATATTATGAACAAATTAGTTATAATAAATGAAATAGTAAAGAAGAATTTTCCAAAATTATTTTTGATCAATCGCTACATGCATTAGCATGTTTACCATTAAGTCTTTTATTATTTGAAAAATTTATTGAAGGAAAAAAATAAATGAGAATTAAAAAAGAAAGAAAAGAAGAAAATAAATATTTAATTGTTTCAGATTTAGATGGAACTTTATTAGATCAAAATAGTGAAATTAGTCCTAGAACTAAAAAAACTGTTCAACGACTAATTAAAATGGGTAATATTTTTTGTATTGCTACTGGTAGAACTATTAGAAGTGCAAAAAAATATTATGATGAACTTGGTTTAAATACATTAATGTCTAATTTAGATGGTTCAATTATAAGTAATCCATCAGATAAATCATTTCGTCCTTTAAACTTTACATTTAGTAAAAACATTCTTTTTGAAATTTTCCAAAACCCAAAAATTATTAATAAAGTTGAATTAGCAATTGTAGAAGGTATTGATTCTTGTATGTTTATTAATCAAACTGATAAGATAAACATTGAAAAAGATAAAGAACTATTAACTTTCTTAGGTTTTGGTGCTGATGAAGAAAAAATGGATGTTACAACTGTTAATTTTCACGGAAAAATTGAAGATGTTAAAGATGATTTATATGCTTTATTGTTTTTATTAAAAGATGAAAAAGATGTTGATGAAATTGCAAATAGAATTAAAGATATTGCTGGAACTTTATCAGTACTTAGTTGAGAATTAAAAGATACTAAAGAAATCGTTGTATCAGTAAGTAGTATTTTTGCTTCTAAACAAACTGCTTTAAAATTCTTTAGTAGTTATTATGGTGTTAAATTAGAAAATTGTATTGTCTTTGGTGATAGTAACAATGATGTTCCAATGCTAAATAAAGCAGGATATAGTTATGCAATGAAAAATGGTAATATGAGTGCTAAATTAGCATCAAAATATATTACAAGAGTGCCAAATAAAGAAGATGGTGTTGCTTTAGAATTAGAAAAATTATTTTATTTATGTGATTGTGAACTTGATAATAATTAAGTTCCTCTTTTTTTTGTAATAATAGCTAAACAAATAATTGTTACAACAGCTACTAATAAAAACAATGTTCCTATCCCTACTAAGAGATCACCTTTTCAATTAATTGCAAAATTAAGTACAACATAAAATTGCAATAATCCAATAATTATCATAGAAATACCAATTAACGCTAGAACTACCATAATAATTGTTGTAATTATTACTCTTTTATTTCATGTACTTGTTGTCATATCATTAAGATTATATTGCTAATGAGTTTATTATGAAAAAAATCTATTTACATATTGATTTTGATGCATTTTTTGCAAGCGTTGAAGAAAATGCACTATCGAATTATCAACAAGAACCTCTTATTGTTTGTGGTATTTTAGATAATACTGTTTGTTGTTCTGCAAATTACATTGCTAGACAATATGGTGTAAAAGCTGGTATGCCAGTTTTTATGATAAAAAAACTAGTTCCTAAAAATACATTATATGTACAAACTAGATTAGATTTATATGAAAGAATAAGTAAAGAAATTTTTAACTATTTAAAACAAAAATATTCAAATGAAATCATTGTTTATTCAGTTGATGAATGTTGATTAGTTTTTCATGTTAAAACAAAAAAATATGAAGATTATGTTTTAAATAAAGCTAAACAAATTCAAGATGATATTTTAAAAACATACAAGTTATCTTGCTCAATTGGAATTGGAAGAAGTATGTTTTTAGCTAAAATGGCATCAGATTTTAAAAAACCATTTGGTATTACTAGTATTTTAACTGATGATGATATTCAAAATAAACTTTGACCTTTACCAATTAATAAAATGTTTATGGTTGGAAAAAACTTAACAAAAAAACTTAATGAAATTGATATTTATACAATTAAAGATTTGGCATTGTGTAAAAATTATCGTGCATTAAAAAAAATTTTAACAATTAATTATATTGACTATTTAATGAATGCTAACGGAAAAGATAATGAGATTGTGTTATATAATGATAAACAAAAATCATTTTCAATTAAAAGAACTTTTTTTAAACCCGTACTACAAATAAGTGAATTATATGAATATTTAAATTGAATGAGTGATGAGTTATCGATTTATTTAAAAAAAGCAAGAGCAAAAACGAAACGAATAACACTTTTTTTAGAAAATAAAAAACATCATTTTTATCGAATGCAATTAGATTATCAAATTCCAATTTACAAAGAAAAAGAACTTAAATACGAGATATATTATTTATTTGAAAAAATATATGACCAAAATGAATTTGAAATAAGATCGCTTGGAATTGTGTTAAATAAAATTGTTTATGAAGATTGTGATAAACAATTAAAATTAAATGATTTAACAACATTAACTAATGAAAAAAAATCAAATCTTATTTGAAAAGAAGAAATTAAAAAAATCATTAATACTTCAATTAATGAGCATAATGATTTTACTAAAGATGATGAAACAAAAAATATGAAAATGCGTTTTAGGCATTAAACAATTTTATGTGTTCAAATTAATGAATAAAAAACTAAAAATAAAATAATAAACCAAACAATAATACTTATAAAAATGTAAAACCAATACCTAATACTACTTAAGCAAAAAATATAAGATTGTAATTTTTTCATTAATTTATTTGATAATTGAAAATCATAATTTTGTTTCCAAATTACTAAAACAATTGAATATAAATTATTTCTTTCTAAAGTAAAAACAAAAGCAATCATACATATTGTTACTATAGCTAATAAAATACTATAAGTTGTAATATATGAATGAATATTTAAAACTATTGAAACAACAAGTGCAATAATCAAAGCAAAAGAACTAGAAATTAAAATAAATGTACTAATAGAAATTGCATGAGATAATCTTGCTTCTTTTAGATTTAATTTTTGATATGATTGTTTAAAATTATTTTTTATATCTTTTCAACTGTATTTATCCATTTAATTTTCTTTTAATAATTGTTGTAATAATTCTATTCCTTTTTCAGTAATTTTTCTTCCTTTTGCTGTTTTTACTAAAAGATTTAATTTAAATAAAAATGGTTCAATATAGTTTTCAATTGTAAAAGAATCACTACCAGTAATTTGCATTAATGTTTTAATTCCTAAAGTTTTATTTTCAGCTTGATAAATTATATTTAAATATTCAAGATCACTTATTGTTAATCCATATGTATAAATTTTTAATTGTTTTAATATTTTATCTATGTCGTCATTTTTATTTACTTTTTTAAAATCAATAATTTGTAAAAATAAATTGATAGCTATTCTTGGATTATATTTACAC
>JAHHTJ010000031.1 GCA_020024715.1 Mycoplasmataceae bacterium | reverse complement strand
CCTATATTGATTATTTCTTAAAAAATAATTTTAATAATATTTCATTGTTAGAACGTAAATTTTTTGCATTATATTTCTTAACACTTGAACAATCAATTACTAATTTATTAAGAATTCCTACATGTGTCACTTGTGGAAAACTTAATAATATTATTACTTTAAATAATTACAATGATATTGAATTTTTAGCAAATGATATTTTTTTAATGGATGATAAACATGAATAAAAAAAATAATATATTACATTGATCAAATGATGATTATTTTAAGTTTTTATCTTCAATGTATATGCATGATGTTATAGGAATATTTAAAAATGAATTTTTAGTACTACCTACTTATCAACAATTAAATAAACTTAAGATTGTTAGTTTAAGATTACCATATTATGAAAGAGTTATATATAGTGATGATGTTGAAATCTCATATCATTTATCAGGATATTCAAATGATGTATATGATGCATTATTTCGTTTATTTGGCGAAAGTGCTGAAAGATATTCTGCAATAATGTCTAGTTTGATATACCAATCAGAAATTATTCCATTAAATTTAATTAGTAATATTAATGATGATGAATTATTACCAATTGATTTAATTAATATTTATACAGATGATCAGCGAGATAAAATGCATAAAATCTCTTGTTTTTTAAGTAAATATCAATTAAAAAACCAAAGAGAAATTAAATTAATTAAATCATTAAATTACAAAAATAATAAAAATTATTATCTACCATATCAAGCAATTTTTATGTCAGGAAATGTAATTGATAAAATTACTTATATCCCTTCATTCACTACAGGTACAGCAACACATGTAACAGCACAAAAAGCAATGATTAATGCCATTACTGAAGTTTTTCAAATTCATAATTTTATGGAATTTTGATATTTTACTAATAATGGAAATTTATTATATTTTAATGACATAAAAAATCATATTGATTATTTTAAAAATAAAGATTTTAATTTTGATGTTAATTTTATATACATTAATTCTAAGAATACAAAACTATATACTATTGTTTGCTTTATAATTAATGATCAATTTCCATATTATAGTTGTGGTGTTCAATCAGGTTTTGACTTAAATGATACTTTTATTCGTGCCTTTGAAGAATGTTTTGCAATTTTTCAATCATCAAGCATGAAACAAATATATGAGGTTAATGATGATAACAAAATTGATAAAATTGATAAAAACAATATTATTGATTTAGATAAAAATGTTTATTTTTGAGCATTAAATTATCAAAATGAACCAAAAGAATATTATGAAAAAAATATTGCAAATTTAAAAACAATATCATATGAATTCTTATTAAATAAACAATTAAATTTTAATAATGATGATAAAAAAATCTTAAGATTTTTATCAAAAGAAATAAAAGACATTTCTGATTATATTTTTATTAAAGAAATAACTGCACCAGAATTTATTGATAATTATTATGTTTGTAGATTTTATGTCCCTGATCTTTTTAGTTTATTTTTACCAAGTTTTCCTCCATTAAATCATAAATATATTAAAAAAAATAATCTTGAAATTAAGAAAGATTATTTAATCCATCCATTACCATAGAAAGGAATTTTATGAATAAAATAATAATAAAGATGCAAAAAATGATAAATAGTTATTATGTTTTTAATAATCAATTGTTTATGCTTTTAAATAAAGAAACTATTTTAACTAGTTTAAGTTATGATTCCTTATTTGAAGAAAAATTTATGCAGTTTACAAATTATTACACAAATAATATTATTGAATTAAGTTACTTTAATAATTTGGTTAATAAATTAATTACTTCATATTACATGCATGAAAAATTAATAAATCAGTTAATAAACATTAATAAAATTGAACTATTAATTACAAAGTATGATGAACTATTTAAAAATATTACTAATTTAAAAAAAGAATTAGATGCATATTCTATACTTGAATCATTGAATTCGTTAATAAACACTTTTATAGAAACCTTTTTAATAAAGGAGTTAGATTTAATTAATTTGGTTAAAAATATTGAAAAAATTATTTATTGTTATTAATTTAAATAATATAAAGGGAAGTAAAGGATGAAATAACTATGAAATATATTGATATAAAAAATCTTTGTATTAGTTTTAATAAACATCGCATTTTAAATGATGTTTCATTAGAAATTAATGCTGGAGATCGGATTGGAATTATTGGAAAAAATGGTAGTGGTAAAACAACACTTGTTGAAACAATTTTAGGTGTTAATAATGCAAAAGTATCGGGATATATCTATTATGATGAAAAAATAAAAAATAAAATAAGAGCTGTTTTTCAAGAATACCATTTTGATAGTATTTTAAATTTAAGAGATTTATATCAATTATATTGCAAAATTGCTGGTTTAATACCAAATAATAATATTGATGAATTATTTGCGAAATATGATTTAAGTCATTTAATTAATAAGAAATTTGCTAAATTATCTGGTGGAGAAAAACAAAAATTTAAATTATTAATGTGTTTAGAATTAAGTCCTAGTTTAATAATTTTAGATGAACTTACTACATCATTAGATTTTCAATGAAGAAAAGAAGTAT
The DNA here is from genome assembly GCA_020024715.1 of Mycoplasmataceae bacterium. GTDB lineage: Bacteria > Bacillota_I > Bacilli_A > Mycoplasmatales > Mycoplasmoidaceae > RGIG1987. Next base: position 3,284 of record JAHHTJ010000031.1, on the reverse strand, counting down.
TTAAATTATTAGAAGAATATTTAAAACAAAATCAGGATTGCGCATTAATAATTGTTTCTCATGATTATAATGAATTAAAAAAAGTTGCAAATAAGTATTATTTAGTTGCTAATAAACAATTAACTAAGATTGATCGAATTGAGGATTTTTTTGATGAAAAATAAAATGATGAATATTAATAGAAATTTAGAGTCTACTACTAAATTAATAAATATAAATAAATATAAAGTCTTATATTTAATTTATTTAGTTGCACTAAAATACCTAAAAAATCCAATAGGTTTATTCTTTTCATTCTTTTTTCCGATTATTTGAATTATTATTGCATATTTTATATGAGGTAGTGGAAGTTACGATAATCATGTTGGTTATATTTTGCAATATACTGGATTTTCATTAATTCCAGTTGCATCATTAGGAATAATGAGTTTACCTATTGTTTTTGCAGTTGACAGAATTTATAACATCACAAAAATTTATTCAATATTAAACATTTCACAAATTAAATACATAATGATTAATTATCTTATTATTTTAATCCAATTACTTATAGTGATAAATATTGTTTTATTGTTAGGAAACTTCTTATTCATTGGTGATATAGCTAAAGCTCATAGTTTGTTAATAAGTGCGAATGTTTATTTTGCAATATTATTTTCAGATATTTTTATCTTTAGTTCATGTTTCTTTTTATCTTTGTTATTTAGTTTATTTGGTAGTAAAGTAGCTAGCATATTTTCATTATTACTAACGTATTATTATATAAGTATCTTTGTATCAGGAACATTTATTCCATCTTTTATTTATATTAAAGAAGGTGAATACAACTGATTAAAATGATTACAATATTTAACTCCAATTGGTTGTGGTGGAAGAATAATTAATATTATTACTTTAAATTTAGATAAAACATTTGCATATGAGCATTTATTTAATCAATTAAAAATTACTTGAAATTCTGATTGATTAATGTTAATAAGTCCAATTCTTCAGGGCGCATTAGGGTTTTTTATGTTTGTAAAATTAAGTGTTTGAAGAGGAAAAAAGAATTTGAATACTATTAATTATCATTGTTAATTATTAAAAAAATATTCTTGTTAGCTATGTATAATAAGAATATTTTTTTATATATTTTACATTTAATATTATCAAATAACTAGAAAATAAAAGTGAATTATAAATAAGTTATTAAATTAAATTTATTAAGTAATTTAAGAAAAATTTATTAAAAACTATTTAACTAAATTCTTTTTTTTAATATATTCTAGATATGCTTCATCAATTAATTTTTTTAGTTCTGGTATTAGATCCTTCTCTTCACAATTTTTGTAAATTTTTCCTTTTTTAAAGATTAATCCTTTCCCATTACCACCAGCAATTCCAATATCAGCTTCTTTTCCCTCACCAATTCCATTAACAATACATCCTAAAATAGAAATTTTTAAAGGAAATTGGTATTTTTTTGTATATTCTTCAATTTCTTTTACAGTACTAAACAAGTCATAATTTAATCTGCCACAAGTAGGACAAGAAATTACATCTACTTGATTACTTTCTACCCCTGTTGCATATAACAATTTTTTTGCAATTTTAACTTCTTCAATTGGATCTTCTGTTAATGAAATACGAATAGTATCGCCAATACCTTTTATTAATAAACTACTTAAACCTACACAACTTTTAATTGTTCCATTAATTAATGTTCCAGCTTCTGTTACACCTAAATGCAATGGATAATTAAATTTTTCACTAGCAATTTCATATAATTTTATAGTTCATAAAGGATTTGTGGCTTTTAATGATAATACTAGATTATTAAATTCATATTTTTCAAATAATTTAACAGATCTTTCTAATGCTTCTATCATTCCTTCAATACTAGCACCATGATATTTATCAATTAAATCTAATGGAATAGAACCAGAATTTATACCAATTCTTATCACAATATTATTTTCTTTTGCTTTCTGAATAATTTTTTTTAAATGTTCTTCATTAGTAATGTTGCCAGGATTTATACGAATTTTTTTTATTCCAGTATCCATAACTTTTAGTGCAAATAAATAACTAAAATGGATATCTGCAATGATTGGTAAAGAAGATAATTTATTTAATTCATATAATGCATTAACATCAGATTCATCTAAAACTGCTAAACGTACTAATTCACATCCTTCGTTTTTTAATTCATCAATTTGTTTTAATGTTGCTTGTATATCATGCGTTTTAGTAGTACACATACTTTGAATAACAACCTTATTTTGATTTCCAATTTGTACATTTCCTACCATAATTTTTTTTGTATTTATTCTATTCGTCATTTTCTTTAATTTCTTTTTCTTTACTATTACTTAATATATTTTGCATTTCGTACAAAGGAAATAATTTATGCATATAATTTTTATAATGAATTGCTAATGGTAAAACTAAAAAAGCACTTATTATTGCTGAAGTAATAAATAAAGCTTTTCCAGGAATAATATCTAGTGATTTAATAATTTCTACTCCAAAAGTAATAAATGAAATAATATAGAAACATACAAGAACTAATAAAATAACTCATAATCAAGGTTCATGAATAATTGCTTTTTTATCATAAGTAGCTTTAATAATTAAACCAATGATTACATTTAAAACATAAAATAAACATACACTACCAAAAACAATATTTCAATAACCTAATACATTAGTAATATTGTGATTTAAAATTGAACAACATCACAAAATTAATTGAATTTCTAATGTTATGAAAACAAGAATTAAAACGTAATTTAAATAAACATTAAAATTTGTTAAAGTTTTATCTCGATTATTAAAATTCATCTTGCTTTTTTTAATTCTATTTTGATAAAGAAAAAATGTTGTAAAGTAAAAAATAAAAAATCAAACAGAACAAGTTATACTAAAAGCAATTAGAACATATGATGTATCTTTTGTTGAATATGTTAATGGGTATGCTGAATAAAATAAAATAACAAATAATGCAATTAATACTAAGCTAACAATTAAAGAACCTAATGAAAAATTCTTTAACCATAAAATAAAACTTGTATTTTTTATTTTTTTCTTATGTATGAAATGCTTCTTAGTTTTTTTATTTATTAATGCTAAATCATTATCAATATCTTCTGGTTTTATAGCATCAAAATCATTAGATTTTTCACCATCATTAATAATTGCTGATTGATTGTTATCAAGTGGTTCTATTGTATTATTTACATTATCATTCAATATTTTATTTTCTTCGTTTGTATCCATATTTTAACTATCCTTAAGTATCTAAT
>JAHHTJ010000030.1 GCA_020024715.1 Mycoplasmataceae bacterium | reverse complement strand
ATTATATGCATGATAAAACTAAAATTGATTATATGCAAGATAGTGATTTTATTAATGAATGATTACAAAATGTAAAATTACCAAATTGATTTAATAAGACAAAATTATCTTTTATTCGTGAAAATAATTATATTAAAATATTCTTCAATGATTTTATGATTGATGAATTTCATTTAAATTAAATCTATATACATAAATTTAACCATATATTATATTTGGAAAAATAAAAAATGAAAGCGTAATGCTTTCATTTATTTATTAAATTCAAGATTAAATATGAAGTTTACTTATTAGTAATTATTTGTTTGTTTCTGTAATAACCACAATAAGGACATACTGTATGTGGTTTAATTAAACTTTTACAATGAGAACAACGAGTTACCATAACAGCATCTAAATGGTGATGACTTCTTCTTTTATTTTTTCTTGCTTTACTTACTCTTCTTTGTTGTACAGCCATTTAAATTTTCCTTATAAATTAATATACTAATGATATCATAATTTAAAATAAATTTTAAATTATTATCTAGTTTCAATGCTTAAAGTATTTAAAATTAATTTTTTTAATTAATAAAATGGTTTTTAAACATTTATGTAAATATTATATTAAAATATCAAACAATAATTTTAAAAAATTAATTAACTAATAAAAGGTAAAATTGGAGCTTGATTTTTTAATGTTACAAAACTAAACACTTGATATAAGCCCATAAAAATAGTGACAACTATTAATGAATCAATTCGATCTAAAATACCACCGTGTCCAGGTAATAATTTACCATAATCTTTAATTTGACTAAGTCTTTTAAAATAACTAAATAACAAGTCACCAAAAACACTTAATAAAGCAATAACAATACCTAATATGAAAATTACAAGAAAATACACCCATATTAAATGATAACTTGTTGAATTAGTATAAGTAATCCCAAAGAGATTACCATTAATATTATTATTTAAAATTGGATATCCATAATTATTAACTTCAATACTTTGATCTGCTTGATATGTTCCAGCAATAATTAACATAATAACAACTGCTGAACTAACTCCAAAGCCTAAACCTTCTCAGGTTTTTTTAGGACTGATATTTGGAGCTAATTTATGTTTTCCAAACCTTCTTCCACCAAGATATGCAAATGAATCAGCAAAAATTACTGGTACTCAAATAATGAAAATACTAGTTCATGTGTGAAGTAACATAATCATATTAAAAAACATAAAAAAATAAACAATTAAAATAAATGTTACATATTGTGCAATACAGATTTTTAAAGGTTCATATTTGATATTTATAATATGCATAATAAATAATATTAAACCACCAAGAAAAAAACCTGCTAATTCAATTCAACCTCAATCATTACCAAGTTGATTCATAGTTAAATGATAAAAATGCATATAATTAAAATAATATAAAAATGTTGGTCCAAATGCTAAATTTATTCCAACAAGAAAATATAAAATAAATCATCAATTAAGATTCTTGTGTTTATAGTGAACTTTAAATAACTCTCATAAAGCAATTGTAAATACTAATATCCCTAAAAATAAATATGCACAACCAAAACCTAATTGTACATGCATTTTAAAAGAATTAAATCCGAATAAATTAATACTACTTGCTCCAAAAAATAAAAAAAGAATAACAAATAAAATTAAACCAGATGCAGTAATTAATCTTTTTATTAATTCTTTTGATGATGCAGATTTAGAATTAGTATGATCTTTTTTTTGATTACAGTTTATCAAAATACTATCTTTATATTCATTTTTATTTTGAATCATCTTTTTTACTATATCCACCCTTTCTTATATCTCTTGTCTTAAATTCTTCTAAATTTTTATAAAAGATTTCTAAGGTATAATCAGGAAATTTGGTAGGTTCAAAAATAAATTCAGTATAAGCTAATAATAACATCAAGTAGTTACTAATTCTTTGTTCACCACTTGTTCTAATTAATAAATCAACATCATTTAAACCATTCAATAATGAGTTTTCTAAAAATATTTCTTTAGTAATATTACCTGGATAATTTTTAAGTTTATTAGCAGTATATATTATGTCTTGAATACCACCATAATTAAAAACAAAATTAATAATTATTCCTGTATTATTTTTTGTGTCATTTTCAAATTTTATTAATAGATTAATAATTTCATTACTTAATTTTTCTTTAAAACCAGTTCATTTAAAACGTAAATTATATTCCGTTAATCTTTTTGCATTTTTTTTAAGAAAACTTACAAGATATTTAAATAAATAATTTATTTCTTCAGAACTTCTTTTTCAATTTTCTAGTGAAAATAAATAAAAACTAAGACAACCAATTTCTTGATTGTCTTTTAGTCCTTCAATCAATGCTTCTAAACGCTCTACACCTTTTTTATGCCCAAATGTTCTTGGTTTATTTCTTGCTTTTGCTCATCTTCCATTACCATCAACAATAAAAGCAACATGTAGTTTATGATTAATTTGCATTATGTTATATTGTCATTAATTCTTTTTCTTTATTTTTTAATAAAGAATCAATTTGATTATTAGCATCTTTAATAAGAATATCTAAATCTTTTTCTTGTTTTTTAATAATATCTTCACTAATAGAATCATCAGCCTTAATTTTTGTTAAAATTTTTTTACGAATTTCTCGAACTTCAGATTTTGCTTTTTCAGCAATTAATTTAATGTTTTTAACATTTTGTTTTCTAGTTTCTTCTGTTGGTTGAGGAACATTAATAATTACTAAATCTCCGTTAACAACAGGAGTAAATCCCATATTTCTTGCATTAATTTCAGCAATAATTACTTTGATTAAACTACTATCATATGGTTTAATTGTAATTTTTCTAGGTTCTGGTGCAGAAATATTTGCTAATTGATTCAATGGAGTTTTTTCTCCATAAGCATCAACCTTAATTTCATAAAAAACCGTTGGATTTGCTCTTCCTGTTCTTATTTTAGTAAATTCACTTAACATTCAATTAATTTTTTTTTCGGTTTCTTTATCAAAAAAACTTTTTAATTCTATTCAATCTGCCATAATTAATCCTTTATTTTTGTAAATACAATTTTTTCATGTAAGGTATCAATGATACTATTTTGTTTTTGAATATTAAATACTCTTAATTCTAGATTTGAATTTTTGCATAAAGTTAATGCAGTTTGATCCATTACTTGTAATTCTTTTTGAATAATTTCTTTGTATGAAATATTCCTATAAAATTTTGCATTATTAACTTTGTTTGGATCTGCATCATAAACACCATCAACTCCATTTTTACCAAAAAGCAAAACATCGCATTGTAATTCTAATGCTCTTAAAGCAGCACATGAATCAGTTGAAAAATTTGGTTCTCCAGTACCACCAGTAAAAATTAAGATATTGTTCTTAAATTTTTCTTGCATTAATTCATAATTTATCGGAAATGCAACATTTGGTATATACAACGATGAAAATAATTCACAATTCATACCGTGATTTTTAATGATTTTTCGTAAAGCAATCCCATTTATAATGGTTGCAACCATTCCCATATAATCACCAGTTTGATTATCTAATTCAATTTGATTAGCTATTTTTCCTCTATATATATTTCCACCACCAATTACTATTGCTAATTGGTATTGTTCATCATAAAGTTCTTGTATTTGTTTTATTATATTAAAAATAGTAGTTTTATCGAAAATATCACTACCATCGGAAGATTTTAAAGACTCTCCACTTATTTTTAATAATATTTTTTTAATAGCACTACTATTTTTAATTTCCATATTAATTAATTCCCATTTGTTTATTTACTTCTTCAACAAAGTTATCTTCTTTTTTTTGAATTCCTTCTCCAACTTCGTAACGAACAAATTTGATAATTTCAATGTTATTTTGTTTTAAGATATCAATAATTTTTTTATCTGGTGTTGTTAGAGATTGTTGATTAACTAAACAAAGTTCATCTAGTTGCTTTGCTAATCTTCCTTGTGCAATCTTTTCTGCCATATTTTCTGGTTTACCTTCTTCAATAGTTTTCTTTAAAATAATTTGATATTCACTATCGATTTTGGCTTTGTCTAAGTGATCTTTATCGATTGCTGTTGGATTATTCGCAACTATATTCATCATAATTGATTTAACTTCACTTGGATTTTCATTTTTTCCTTTAAATAAAGCAATTGCAGCAATTCTTTTATTAGCGTGTGTATATCCAGCAACAAATTCTCCAGAACCAGCTTCAATTGTTTCAAACCTTCTAACATCTATTTTTTCACCTAACTTAGCTGTTAATTCAGTTAATTTTTCACTAACAGAAATATTAGAATTATCAAATTTAGCATTAATTAGATCTTGTACAGTTTTTACTTTTTGTTTTGTAATAATTTTTAACAAATCTTGAACTGCTTGCATAAATTGTTCATTTTTTGCAACAAAGTCTGTTTGTGAGTTTACTTCAATTAAAGCTCCAATTTGATGAGATTCACCAAAATATTGTACAGCTCCATCAGCAGCAATTGCACCTTGCTTTTTAGCTGCTTTAATTTTACCTTTTTCCTTTAATCATTTAACTGCTTCGTCAAAATTATTTTCAGTAGCAATTAATGCATCTTGACAATCTTTAAAACCTGCAAAGGTTGCTTTTCTTAGTTCTACTAATAATTTTTTATCTACTTGCATCCCTAATTTCCCCCTTATATATTTTATTTTATTAAGAACATTAATTGTTATTCTTTTATATCTTCAATTTTTTGTTCTTGTTTTATTTCTGAATTTTGTTGAATGTTTAAATCATCAACAGAAGCTTTTTTAGGAGTTTTTGAAAAATTTTTATGATTAACAATATTTTCAACTGTTAAATTTGTATTTCTTTTTTGTGCTTCTGGTAATTGAATTTCACTATCTTCTTTACCAACAAATTTTGTAGGTTCTCCTCTACCTTCACAAATAGCATCAGCTAGTATTGTTAAAACTAATGTTAATGAGCGAAGTGACATATTATTACATGGAATAATAAAATCAATATTTGATGGATCAGCATTTGTATTAGCTAAAGCAACAACTGGAATATGCATACTTTTTGCTTCTTTAATTGCATTTTGATCAGCAACTGGATCAATAACAATTAAAGCTTGTGGTAATGTATTCATTAATCTGATTCCACCAACAAATTTGTTTAAACGTTCTGTTTCTTTTAACATACAAATTTGTTCTTTCTTTGTATATTTTTCTTCAATTTCACCAAATTTTTGCAACGCAACCAAATCATTTAATTTTTTAATTGAATTACTTAATGTTCTAAAATTGGTTAATGTTCCACCTAATCATCTTTGTGTTACATAATGAGATTGAGTTCTTTTTGCTTCTTCTTTAATTAAATCCCTTATTGCAGCACTTTTTTTAGTACCAACAAAAAGAATTGAACCGTGATTTTGTGAAACGCTTGATAAAAACTTATATGCATTATTCAAAAATACCATGATTTTTGTTAAATCAATAACATAGTACGAATTCTTATTGTATAAGTTTGTTTTCTTTTTGTAAATAAAAGGCTTCATCTTTGGATTTCAACGTTTTGTTGACATCCCAACTTGGATTCCTGATTCTAATAAAACTGAAGAGCCTACTAATTTACGAGTTTCTAAACCTTGAATTGTTGAATTTGTATTTTTGTTATCTAAATTTTCTTCTACTTTTGCAGCTTCTTTTACTTCTGTAGTTTTAGAAGCTGATTCAACATTATTATTATTTTCCATTTTTTCCTTCTTTATGTTTTATTTCAATATTAATTTATGATAACAAAAAAAACAGTAATTTCATTTTTTTGTTAATATTTGTCCAAAAAATCTAGAAAAAAATAAAAATAAAATATAATTAGTAACTAACTATTAAACGCATCAATTTTTTGTTTTTTTTTCTTCTTTTTTTGTTTAATTTTTAAATAAATAGTAATTAAGCAAAAAATAAAAGTTATAAAACAACTTAATAAATATAAATCGAATTCTCATAATTGTCATAATTTATCAG
>JAHHTJ010000003.1 GCA_020024715.1 Mycoplasmataceae bacterium | reverse complement strand
TAAAATTTTTCATATCTAGCTTTTTGGATAGCTCTTACTTTATTACATTTTTTATAATATGCATTAATTAATGTATCAAAATTATATCCTAACATTAAACCTAATTCTAATAATGTTTTTAACATTTTGATTAAACTTGTAAGATCATTAATTTGATTAAATAAATCAATTAATAAAATAAAACAATTTGTTAATTCATCATTATTTGCAATTTTTTGTTCATTAATTTCAATTTCTTCAACCTGCATTAAGTTATAGTATTCAATACCTTCACTTAAACAAAAAGATAAAACATCTGCAAATTCAGATAAAACTTCTTCATCTTTTCCTCTTTTTTTATCAGATCAATAATTAAAACATCTAGTTTCATTGCAAAGTTCCATAAGTTCTGCCATCATTGCTAAATGTAATTTTTTTCTAATATCAGCGCGATTAACTTTGTTGACTTCATCAATAAACTTATCAAAGTTACTTTGGAAATTTAAAATTTCTGTTAATTTTATTTTCATATTTTTTTTCATCTTTCAATACTTATGAATATTTTATTTTATTTTTATTATTAATTATGTAAAAAATATGTATAATAATAAGTTCTGTAAGAATCAGAACTGAAGGAGAATTTAATATGATAAAACAAAAAGACAAAAAAGTTATTTTTGGACTAAGTAAACATTTATTCCACGTTAACCATTTAGGTGTTTATTACACTTATTTAGCTCAACAAGCAGAAGACATGGGAATGTTAAAATTTGCTCAATATTTAAAACATTTAGCAGATGATAAGAAAACTGTTCATATGGATTTAATCTATAACTATTTAATTAAAATTGATACTATTTTAGATCCTAAAGCAGATTCTAAGGACATTGAAATGAAAAAGTTCAAAACTCCAAGAGAAATTGCAGAAGAACTTTTAAGAACAGAAGAAAATGATCGTGAAAGAGTTGATAAATTTGCTACTGAGTTATGAGACATGAAAGATCATGAAACATACTCATTCTGAAGATGATTTATTGATGATGCATTAAAAGATTTAAACGAAATTAAAGATATAAATGATGCATTTAATACTTCTGATGATTTATTAACTATTGATAACCGTATTGGTAAAATTAGTGAAATTGAAGCTGAAGGTTCAGTAAACTGCTAATTAAAATTTAATATTTTTAAAAAGTATGATTAATAATTATAAGAATTATTGTCATACTTTTTTCATACCAATTATTTAAAAAATATAATATTATCAAATATAAAAATTTAACAAAAGCTAAAAAAATAATTTTATGAACTGATGCAATGTTATATAACAAATAAAAAATCTTGTTTATTGTATAAAAATGATACTTACATTATTAATTTATTAAAATTAAAAATATTTTAAATTCATTTACAAAATTAATTTGTAATATTAAAAATTTTAGATACTTCTTAAAAGAGCGTTTTTATAAATTGCACCACAAAAAATCAGTATATTACTATAGTTGTAATATTTCATAAATGGGAATGGAGAAAACATTTTTCATATAGATACATTATTTATTGATTTAATAATTTTTTTTAATTTGACATCATGAGGTGTATTTGAATCATCGTTTAAATATTCATTAACTAAAGTATCTAATGAATCAAATGAATATTTTATTTTATAATTAGGTCAAACTTTTTTACTATAACTTAGAACTAAAACACTTTCTGGATATAAAGCAAATAATTTTTTACTAATTATATTTTTATCTAACAAATCAATAACAATTTTTTTTAATGCAAAGAATTCTTTTTTATACATTGACCAATAAAATCTTGATACAAAATAAGGAATTAAAATTGCAGCTGGAATTGAACTTAATGATAAACAAGTAAAAGCAATTTGATGGTTCTTAAATAATAAACCAAATCCAAAAGCAAAGACAGCAATTATATATAAACATGCAATACCTAATGATATAAAAAAACCATGTACCATTTTTTTATTCATTTTAAAAACTTTAGAATTTTTATCCATAAAATATTTGTCAAATCAAGATAATCTAGGTAAATTAGAATCAATTTTATCAGTTGTAAATAAACTATTTGTACTATCAACAAAAATTAAATACTTATCATAATTAATGTTTATTTCGTTATTTCATTTTTTGTTAGAATTATTCATAAAATAATTTATATTAATTAAACCTCTTTAATTTAATAATACTATTTTTTAATAAAAAAACTATTGCAAAAATACTTGATATATGGACTAAAATAAATAAAAAAATAAGGCTTACACCTTATTTTAAATATTTATTTTACTAAAGCTAAAATTGCCATTTGAGTATTATCACCACGTCTATTATCTAGTTTTAATACTCTTGTATAACCACCGTTACGATGTAAATATTCTTTACCAATACTTTCAAATAACTTATCAACTAATTCTCTGCGATTGTATTTTTGAGTATTTAAAACAATACTTAATGCTCTTCTACGGTTTGCTAATGTATCTTTTTTAGCTAAAGTGATAATTCGATCAACATGTCTTTGAGTTTCTTTTGCTTTGGTTAATGTTGTTTCAATTTTTCCATAAGCAAGTACATCAGAAACTTGTTGTCTAATTACCATTTGTCTTCAAGCACTGGTTTTTCCAGGTTTATTAATATATGACATTATTTCTACCTACTTACTAATTATTTCTTGGATATAAATCATGTTCAGCTAATTTTTGTAAAATTTCGCGTAATGATTTTTTACCTAAATTATGAATGTGTTCAATTTCATCTTTAGTTTTAGAGATTAATTCTTGAACTGTTTGAATACCTGCACGTTTTAGTGCGTTGTAACTTCTTACACTTAAGTCTAATTCTTCAATTGGAGATGAAAGTTCCTTAGCTGTTTCTTCTTCTTTTTTAGCCATGGTAATTTCCATTTCCTTATATTTTTCACTTAAATCGATTAATGGATCAAAGTGTTGACTTAAAATTCTAGCAGCTACTGCAATTGCATCGTTAGCAGTAATTGTTCCATTTGTTGTAACAATCAAACTTAATGCATCGCTCATAGAGTTCTTTGATGCTTTATATTCATCAACATGGAATGCAACATTTAGTATTGGAGTAAATTGAGAGTCAATAGAAACGATTGATAAAGAATTAATTTTTTCTTTATTTTCCTTAAAGGTTCTAAATCCTCGGCCGCTTGTTGCGTAAATTTCCATTTTGAAAGTGATATTTTTGGTTATTTCACACACAATTAAATCAGGATTAGCAATACTGAAACCAGCTGGTAATTCAATATCACTTGCTTTAATAATACCTGGACCCTTAGATTCGATCTTTAATGTAGGTCAACTTTCAATTTTAGTGTTATCTAATTCTTCTTGAGGATAAATAACATCATCAATTCTTAATGCTAATCGTTTTAAATTAAGAATAATTTCTGTTACATCTTCCTTAACACCATCAATTGCTTTAAATTCATCTGTAACACCAGGAATTTTAATTGCGAATACAGCAGCTCCTGGAATGTTACTTAATAAAACTCTTCTTAATGCGTTACCTAATGTAATTCCAAATCCACTTTCTAATGGTTTAATAACAATGTGTGCGGTTTGTTCTGTTGAATCAGGACTAAATTCAATGTCATACTTTATAAATTTTTGCATTTCTTATTTACTCCTAAACTATCTTGGTTTTTTTGGTGGTCTGCATCCATTGTGTGGAATTGGTGTTATATCATCAATTGAAGTAATCTTCAATCCACCTACTTCTAAACTTCTAATTGCTGTTTCTTTACCTTTACCAGTTCCATTAACAGCAACATCAACACTTCTTAAACCTAAATCATATGCTTTTTTTGCAGCTGTTTCTGATGCAATACCAGCAGCATATGGTGTAGATTTTTTTGTACCTTTATATCCGATTGCTCCTGAAGATGATCAACTAATAGCATTACCATTTGGATCAGTGATGGTAACAATTGTATTGTTGATTGATGAATGGATGTATGCTCTTCCAGAAGTAAAGGGTAATTTCTTCTTTTTTGCCATTTTTGATATTTACCTCTATTAGTTCTTTGATTCAATCTTTTTGTTTGCAACTGTTTTTCTTGGACCTTTTCTAGTTCTTGCATTAGTTCTAGTTCTTTGTCCTCTTACTGGAAGGTTTCTTCTATGTCTAATTCCACGGTAAGAACCTATTTCCATTTCGTTTTTAATTGCTAAACTTACTTTTTTTCTAAGATCACCTTCGATCAATAATCCTTCATCGTTTCTAAGTTGATCTATTGCGCTTCTAATGTCTCCTAATTCTTTATCGCTAAGTTCTTCTACTTTTTTATTAGGATCAATTTTTGCTAATTCACAGATTTTACTTGCTGTTGTATTTCCAATTCCATAAATTTCAGTTAAAGAAATTTTAACTGCTTTACGATTAGGAATATCAACACCTAAAATACGAGCCATATATGCTTTATTCTCCTATAATATTAACCTTGACGTTGTTTGTGTTTTTTGGTTTTACAAATAACACGTACAACACCTTCTCTTTTAATTACTTTACAATCTTTGCAGATTGGTTTTACTGATGCTCTAACCTTCATAAATTTCCTTTCATACAAACTATTTTCTGCGGTATAAAATTCTTCCACGTGTTAAGTCGTATTCGCTTAACTCAACATCAACTGTATCACCAAGTAAAATTCGGATATGATGTATACGCATTTTACCTGATACGTGTGCTAGAACAGTTTGTTTATTTTGCAATTCAGTATTATTAATTTTAGTTAATTCAACTTTAAATTTATCACCAGAAATGATTTCTTTAATAACACCTTCAGCAATAATCTTGCCGTTTGATTCCAAACTTTCCTCCTATTTAATATAATTATTAAATTGTATCATATTTAAGATATATTTATTTTTCAAGTCACTTATAAACTATTAAATTATTATAAAATGCACGAAAAAATAATAATTTTTATCAAATTTTTTAACTATTTTTAAATAATGTATAAAAATGGTTAATTAATATTTTTTCAAAAATAATAATTTGTTTATTTATCACTTTTCTTATTAAAAATAAATTTTATTTCATAATAAAGTTTTTATTAATACCTAATTATGCTGATTAAATTTTTATACTACTAATTAATGGCATTTAAAATCATGCTATCAATTTTATTTTGAATATTATTAATAATATCTTTATCTAATTTTGAATAATCAACTAAGTATTTTGATAAATCATTAGTTCTTACAAAAACATTATGATTTTCATCTTCATAAACTTGTAATTTCATCGGCATATTAATACCAAATGTTGGTTCGTCTTTAATTAATTTTGCTCCTAATTCTGGTTTACAAAATACAACTGTTCGATTAAAATTAATTTTAACATTTGCTAAATTAGCAGTTTTTTGACAATCAAATTCTGCAAAAATTACTATATCATTTTGTTTCATAAAATTGATTAATTTATCATATGTTGTAATTGCATCATAATTAGAAACAATTCCTTTTTCATATAATTCTTTTTTCATTTTTAAATCCTTGTTGTTTATTTATTTTTTTATTTAAATAACTATAATAAACTAGTTACTAAATTAGATAATAACATCTTTTTTAAAATAAAAAACAAATGAATTTATACAAAGATTAATTATTAATATTACATTAAATAATTATTTAAAAATTAGTAAAATAAAATGACTCAATTAAAGAGTCATCTAATTAAAAGTTATTTGTTTATAATTTCATAACCATCATCTGTTACTAAAATCATATCTTCTACATGTGCAGTTGGATGTTGATGTTCAGCAACAACATTTCAACCTTTTTGAATACTAAATTTTGCGCTATGAGCAAGAATCATAGGTTCAATACAAATAACCATATTCTTTTTTAATAAATAACCAGTGCCTAAAGAACCTTCATTATAAATTGGTGGATCTTCGTGTAATTTATTTCCACAACCATGTCCACTAAATCCATCAAGAATATAATAACCTTTTTCTGTTACATACTTTTCAATAGCATAACCAATATCACCAGTATAATTACCAGGTTTGATAAATTTTAATGCTTCTTTTAAACTTTCTTCACATACTTGTACTATTCTTTTTTGTTCTAATGGACAATTTGGCATTAAATAAGTAAATGCTGCATCACAAATATGATTGTTATAAGTTACACCAATATCAAAAGTTACTTTATCAGTATCTTTCAAAGTGTAATTATCAGGAATACCATGAATAATACAATCATTAACAGAAATGCAAACGTGCTTTGGAAAATCATACATCTTATAAAAAGTTGATTTTGCATTTTTGCTAACAATAAACTGATCAATTAATTTATCTAATTGGGCTAAAGTACGATACGGATTTTGTTTTAATAAATCAATAATATATTCTTTAGTTTCTTTTCAAATTTTTCCTGCTTTTTTAATATCAACAAGATCTTTTTCTGATTTAATAATAACCATTATTTAACACTATTTAAAATTAATTCTTTTCATTCATCTAAAGGAATTGTTCCATCTAATTCTACTAATAAATTCTCTTTAATATAAAAATCAATTAATGGATTAATTTCCTTATAGTAAGCATTTAAACGATCTTTAATAACATGAATTTCATCATCTTTTCTTTGCATTAAAATTCCATCGTCATCATCGCAAAGTTCAGGATTTTTTGGTTTTAAACCATCAACCACTAAATTATAGATTCTGCCACATTTAGCACATGTTCTACGATTAATAATTCTTTTTTCAATTACTTCATCAGGTACTTTAATAAATAAAACTTTATCAATATTAATTAAATTTTTTAAGTAAAGTGCTTGACTTTGAGTTCTTGGATAACCATCCAAAATTAAACCATGATATTTTTTTAAATCTAATTCATTTATTGTTTCTTTAACAATTTGATTAACAATATCATCACTAACTAATTTACCAGATTTTAGAATTTCATTCAATTCATTAGCAAAGTCAGTATGTTTTTTTGACATTTCTCTTAAAGCATTGCCAGTTGATAAATGAAAGAAATTTTTCTTACTTACCAGTAATTCAGCAACAGTTCCTTTACCAGAACCTGGTGCACCTAATAATACTATATTCATTTTTAATCCTTTTATATTTTTACCACAATAATTTATTAGATTCAGATTTATCTTTTGTTATTACTTCAACATCAGGTTGAAATACACTAGTAGATAATTGAATACCTTTTCTAACTTTATTATAGTTCATACTTGTAGCAGCAGATTTAATTGATAATCATGTTTGTAAACAAACCGCAACAATAATAATCATTCCTGTTCCACCTAATGCAGAATCATTAAACGGTAAACCAATAGCTTTACCTACTAAATATGGAATGGCTGCAACAATCGCTAAGAAAGGAGCTCCAATAAAATTAACTCTCATCAAGATTCTTAAAATATATTTTTCTGTTTCTTCACCTGCTCTTACTCCTAAAATAAACTTACCAGATTTCTTAAAATTTTCTGCTTGTCTTTCTGGATTTATTTGAACATAAGAATAAAAGAAGGTAAATAAAATAGTTAAAAACATATAAATACATATTCCAGATCAAGATTCAAGAGTAAAGTAATTAGCAATTAAATCATAAGGATAACTACCTTTGTCATAAAAAATTTGAATAGTACTTGGAATAGACATTAATGAAGCTGAAAAAATAACAGGAATAACTCCAGCAGAATTAACCTTGATTGGTAAATAATGAACTTTATCTTCATCACTTACCATACCTTGTCCAATTTGTTGAACTGGAATTTTACGAACAGATTCATTCATAAATACAATAATCATTACAATAATAAAGAAAAAGATAATGTAAAGTATAAAACTAATTTGGTGTGTAAAATATTGAGCACTTGATGTTGAACTCATTTCTGTTAACAATTTTTGTGCTACTTGGAAATCAGTAATTAATGAACCAATAATTCCACTAGCAATAATCAATGTGATTCCATTACCAACACCTCTTTTAGTAATTACATCTCCTAAAAAGATTGATGCATAACATCCACCAACTAATAAGAAAATATAAAAAGCTCATTGTTGATTTGTTAAAGGGTTTCCATTATTAAATTCCACAACATGTGCTAATTTACTATTTGTTAATAACGCAACAACTGCATAAGCTTGTAAAAAAGCAAAAGGTAAGGTTATGATTCGTGTCCAAATTTCGTATTTTCTTTTTCCAGCCTCTCCAGTTTTTAACATATCTGAAATAGGTTTTACTAAATCAGTTGACAATAATTGCATAATAATCTGTGCTGT
This sequence comes from Mycoplasmataceae bacterium, assembly GCA_020024715.1. Taxonomy (GTDB): domain Bacteria; phylum Bacillota_I; class Bacilli_A; order Mycoplasmatales; family Mycoplasmoidaceae; genus RGIG1987. Next base: position 12,914 of record JAHHTJ010000003.1, on the reverse strand, counting down.
AATATATGGAGAAACCCCAAGTGCAAAGAAACTCACCCGAGTTAATCCTCCACCACCTAATAAATTCATTAAAGACAAGATGTTATTACTTTGAGTTGCTGATTGTGTAGAAGATAAAAAAGTAACCCCTGGTAATCCAATTAAGGCACCGACTCTAAAAATAGCTAAAATAGCAATTGTTATCAAAATCGATACAATAACTTTTTTATTGGTAAAAATTTTAATAAAATTTTTAACTTTACTAGAGTTACTTGAATCAAGTTGTGTATTTTTTTTGTTTGTTGAAGTTTTAATCATTTAATCTAAAATAATTTTAACAAAGATTAAATTATTTATCAGCAACTTCTTTTTTTGTTGCTTTTAATTTAGCAGTTTTATTAACTACTGCTGGTAAAATTGTAACCTTACCCCCAGCATTTTCAATTGCAATTTTTGCTTGCTTTGAAATGTAATTACAAATTAAATGAAACTTTTGTTCTACTTTATCGTTTCCAATTACTTTAAATGCCTTAACGTTTTTTTGAACAACTCTATATTCTTTTAATACTTCCAAATCTACCTTATCAGCAATATTTGGTAGTTTAACTAAATCTTTAAGAGTTAAAACATAATAATCATTACTGTTAATGTTTTTGAAACCAATTTTAGGTAATCTTCGATAAATAGGTGTTTGACCACCTTCAAAACCTAGTCTTACTCCACCAGATTTTCTTTGATGTTGACCGTTATTACCACGAGTAGAAGTTCCTCCGATTCCAGAACCCTTACCACGTCCATAAGTTTTTGTTTTATGTCCACGGGACTTGTAGTTATATTTTAAAGAGTTTAATTCCATATTATTTTTCTCCCATCTTTATCTTAACGAAATAATTTATTCACTGGAATATCTCTAGCTTCAGCAACATCTTTAACTGTTTTTTGCATTAATAATCCATTAATTGTAGCTCTTACCATGTTAATAGAAGAGTTTGTCCCTTTATTCTTTGAATAAATATCACTATAACCTGCTAATTCAATTACAGCACGAATAGGTCCACCCGCAATAATTCCAGTACCTTCTGGAGCTGGTTTTAATAATACTTCTCCACTAGAACTATGTCCTGTTACTTCATGATATAAACTACCAGCTCTTGTCATTTTAACTTTAATTAAATTACTATTTGCTTTTTTGATAGCTTTTTTTAATGCATCTGGAACTTCATTAGCTTTCGCTAAACCATAACCAACAGTTCCTTTTTTATCTCCGATTACTACTAAAGCGCTGAAACGTAATCTTCTTCCACCTTTTGTGGTTTTAGAAATACGTTTAATTTCAATAACTTTTTCACTTAATTCATTAACTGGGCCACGAGATGGTCTTTTAAATTTTGAACGAGGTTTAAATTCTTTTTTAGTTTTATTTGCTTCATCTTTATTATCAGCATTAGTTTTAGCATGATGATCTGTTTTATTTGCTGATTTGTTAAAACCTTCTTTTCTTTGATTATTAGAAAAGTTTTTCTTTTCGTTTAGAACATGTTGTTTTTGTTCTTGAGAATTATTTGTTTTAACATCTTTATTTTTTGTATCTTCTAGACTCATATTTGTTTCTCCTATAAATTAGAACTTTAAACCTTTTTCTCTACAAGCATCAGCTAATACTTGAATTAAACCATGATAAGGAAATCCATTACGATTAAAACGTACTTCCTTCACGTTCTTTTCTAATGCTTTCTTAGCAAATTCTTCACCAATTTTTTGTGCTGCTTCTTTATTTTTCTTTGGTAATTTCATACTTAAAGTAGAAACGGTAAATAGAGTTACTCCTTTAGTAATATCTACTAATTGAGCGTATAAATGTTTATCTGTTTTATTAACAATAATTTCAAAGTTAATAGGTTGTTGATCAAAAATAACTTTATTTCTAATTCTTTTACTTCTGATGTGTCTTTGTACATCACGACTAAAACTTGCGCGTTTCATATTCTATACTTCTCCTTTCTATTTACCTTTTGAACCTTCAGCGGTTTTACCAACTTTTCTTTGAATAATTTCATCCGCATACATCACACCTTTACCTTTATATGGTTCTGGTGGACGTTTTGAACGAACTTCTGCAGCAAATTGTCCAACTACTTCTTTGTTATAACCAGTAATACTTAATTCAGTTGGAACCTTTGCTTCAACTTTTACACCTTCTGGAATTTGCATAATAACAGGTTTACTATAACCTAAGTTCAAAGTTAATTTATCACCAGCTACAGCTGCTTTATAACCAACTCCAACAATTTTTAATTGTTTTGTGCATCCTTTAGTCAAACCTAATAAAGCATTTTTAACTAAAGCATTAATTGTACCGTGCATCATTGCTGTTGCTTTTAAATCATTTTTTGCAATAATTGAAAATTTATTATTTTCAACCTTTACATCAAAATCATTACTAGATGCATTGATTTCTAATTTATTTGTTGCATTTTTGATAAGAATAATGTTATTATTGAAACTTACATCAACACCTGATGGAATATCTAAAACTCTTTTACCAATTCTTGACATTTATAGTTCTCCTTTTAATTCTTATCAAACATAAGCAAGAATTTCACCACCAACTTTAGCTTTTCTTGCTTGTTTATCTGTCATTACTCCTAAACTAGTAGAAATAATGGTGATTCCTAAACCATTTAAAACCTTTGGAATTTTTGTATATTGACTATATACTCTTAAACCTGGTTTAGAAATTTGTCTAATGTTTTCAATAGATGAAATATTGTTTTTATATTTTAATGTAACAGTAATTTCACCAATTTTGTGTTCTTCGTCAAATTTAACACTAAAATCTTGAATGTAACCTTCAGCTTTTAAAACCTTTAGAATGTTTTCTTTTAATGTAGAATAAGCAAGAATTACTTCTGGTTTTTTTACTTTAGTTGCTGTTTTGATTTTAGTAATTAATTCAGCTACTGGATCATTTGTCATAATTATCTCCTTTTAATTCTTTCTTATTTATCATGAAGCTTTCTTAACGCCGGGAATAGCACCTTTGTGTGCTAAATCTCTAAAGCATAATCTACATAAACCATATTTTCTTAAAACAGCATGTGGTCTTCCACATCTAATACAACGATTATAAGCTCTGGTTTTATATTTTGGTGCACGATTTGCTTTTGCAATTAAGGATTTCTTTGCCATATTATTCTTCTCCTTTAACTCTTACAAGTGGTAAACCGATTAATTTTAATAATTTTCTTGCTTCTTCATTATTTGAAGCTGAAGTTACAATAGTAATATCAAAACCACGAATTTTCTTTACATCGTCATAATTAATTTCAGGAAAAATAATTTGTTCAGCAATTCCGATTGTGTAACTTCCATGTCCATCAAATGAACGGTTAGGTAATCCTTTAAAGTCACGAACACGTGGTAAAGCAACATTAATTAATCTTTGTAAGAAAGATCACATTTTGTCACCTCTTAAAGTAACCTTAACTCCGATTTCTTGACCTTGTCTTAATTTAAAAGTAGCAATTGATTTTTTTGCTCTTGTTTTAACTGGACGTTGTCCAGTAATTAATTGAAGTTCGTTGAATCCTAATTCTAATAATTTGCTATCAGAAACTGCATCACCAATTCCCATATTTAGAACAATTTTTTCTAATTTAGGTACTTGCATTACTGATTTAAAGGAGAATTCTTTCATTAATTGAGGAACTACATCTTTTAAGTATGTTTGTTTTAGTTCATTCATTGTTTTTCTCCTTATTTATTTTTGAAGATTATTTCGTTACCAGTTTTTCTAGCAACTCTAATCTTCTTTCCTTGTTTATTTACTGTGTAATGTACTTTTGTTGGAGTATTATGATTTTTTTCATCTAATACTGCAACATTAGAAATATGAATTGGTAAATTAATTTGCACAATTTTACTTTCTTGATTTTTTTGATCACGTTTAATATGTTTCTTGTGAATATTAACATTTTCTACAGTAACTGTTTGATTTTTATTATCAACTTTAAGAACAGCACCATCTACGCCTTTATATTTACCAGTAATTACACGTACTTTATCGCCTAATTTAATTCTTTTCATAAATAGTACTTTCTCCTTATAGAACTTCTTCAGCTAAAGAAGTAATCTTTTGGAAACCTTTATCTCTTAATTCTCTGGTAACTGGGCCAAAGATTCTGGTTCCTCTTGGACTCTTATCATCCTTAATAATTACACAAGCATTTTCATCAAATTTGATAGAATTACCTGTTTTTCTGTATATTGGTTTTTTTGTTCTTACAATAACTGCTTTTAATACTTGGTGTTTACTTACACCAGAATTTGGAATAGCTTTTTTTACAGAAACTTCAACAATATCACCAATATGAGCATAGTGGTGTCTTGTACCGCCTAGAATTTTGAAAACTTGTACAACTTGGGCACCTGTATTGTCAGCTACCACTAATCTTGACATAAATGAAATCATCTTCTTTTTCCTTTCTTAATATTAGCTAATTATCTTGCTTTTTCAATTATCTTAACTAATCTTCAACGTTTAGTTGCACTCATTGGTCTAGTTTCAGTAATTTCTACACGATCACCTACATGAGCTTCACTTTGTTCATCGTGTGCATGATATTTTTTATGAAAGATAACTAATTTTTTATAAAGAGGGTGCTTGCTTTTTCTTTCAACATTAACAACAATTGTCTTTGTGTTCTTATCACTAACAACAACGCCAACTAATGTTCTTCTGTTTCCTCTATCTGATACTTTATTTGAACTCATCATTATTTACTTGTACCTTCTTCTTTCTTGTTATCTTCTTTAGTTGCACTGAAAATAGATTTTTCTCTATTTGCATCGTTAAGTTTATCTAATTGAATATGTGCAATATTGATGTTTCTTTCTTGTAAAATTGTAAGAGCTTGTGCTAAAGATTTTCTAGCAAATCTAATTTGGTGTGGTTTATCGAATTCTCCACTCGCATTTTTAAAACGATATTCAAGTAATTTTACTCTTAATTTCTTAACAATTTCAATTAACTCTTGATCGCTTTTATTTCTAAAGTCCTTATTTATTGTCATTAGCAGCACCTCTTTCGATAAATTTTCATGTAATTGGTAGCTTATTACCAGCTGCATAGAAAGCTTTGTAAGCTGTTTCTTTTGGAATACCAGTTACTTCAAACATAATAGTTCCTTTTTTTACAACTGCTACTCAGAATTCAGGATTACCTTTACCAGAACCCATACGAACTTCTAATGGTTTCTTTGTTTTAGACATATGAGGAAAAATACGAATTCACATTTTTCCAGTTTTACCTAAATTTCTAGAAATTGCAATACGAGCAGCTTCAATTTGACGATCTGTAATTCAAGTTCCTTCATTAGCAACAATTCCATATTCTCCATATGCTAAATAAGAATTTCCTTTTGCTGGTCCTTCATATTTAATACGGTGCATTTTACGATACTTAACACGTTTTGGTTGTAACATTATTATTCACCTCTATTTTCTTGTTTTGCTACTGCAGGTTTTTCTTGATTTGGTTGTCTGGTTTGATTATTTGGTTTATTATTAAAATTTTTGTTTCTATTATTTCCAGCACCACTTGCATTATTAGAACCTGGTTTTCTTCGATTATTTCTTCTTTGGTTATCATTATCGTGATTGAATCTATTTGCAACTTTTTTGTATTCAGTTTTTGCATAAATTCCACCAAATCTACTACCACGGTTAACTCAAACCTTAACACCAATTACACCATAAGTAGTATTTGCTAATTCTAAAGCATAATCTATGTCTGATCTTAATGTTGATAAAGGAACAACACCTTCTAAATAACCTTCTGTTCTAGCAATATCTGTTCCACCAAGTCTTCCACTTACTGAAGTCTTGATTCCGAAAGCACCATTTTTCATAACTTTTCTAACTGCTTGTTTTTGCGCTATTCTAAATGATACACGACCTTCAATTGCATCAGCAATTTCACGAGCAATAATCCTTGCACTTAAATTTGGATTTTCAAAATAAATAACATTTATTTCAACTTTAATTTTTCTTCCAACAATTTTGTTAATTTCTAAAGTTAATTCTGCTTTCTTTTCATCAACTAATCCATTGAAAACACCTGGTTGTGCAGAATAAATAAATAAATCAATAGTATTGTTTTTTCTTTCAATTTCAACACGATCAATTAATGCCTTTGGAAATTTCTTAATTAAAAAATTACGAATTTTTTCATCTTGAACTAATCATAAAGCAGTAGTTTTGTTATCCTTAGCAATTCAACGAGAAACTCAGTTTCTGTTTATACCGAATCTATATCCATTTGGATTAACTTTTTGTCCCATAACTATTTTTCTTCCTTTTTAGTTTTCTTTACAGTTACTGCTTTTTTTGTTGTGGTTTTAGCTGAAGTTTTTGATGTTTGTTTTTTTGTTTTTTTATCATCTTTAATTACAACATCATTAAATTCTTCTTTGGTGTAAATTGCTGCTTCACTACTATCGCCAACAAATGAACGATCTTGTTGTTTCTTTTTATTTTCTTGTTCTTTAAGTAATTGTTGTTTTCTAGTCATACGTAAATTACTACGAGAATTTTCATTTAATTTACCGTGAATTAATAAATTATATTTGTTGTGTTTTTTAAATGATTCTTGTTGTAATAAACGGTCATGTTCATCATCAGATAAAATAATTTCTAGATGAGTTGATCTTTTTCTAATTGTATTTGCAGAACCTTTTGCTCTTGGTAATACTCTTTTTAATGTTGGTCCTTCATTTGCAACAATACTTAAAATATAAAGATTTGCTGCATTCATTCTAAAGTTATTAGTTGCGTTTGCAATTGCTGATTTTAATAATTTTAATGTAATATTAGCTGATCTTTGATTTAAATTTTCTAATTGAGCAATAGCTGCATCAATTTTTTTCATACGAATAAGATCACATACTAAACCAGCTTTTCTTGGACTAATGCGGATATTTTTTTGGATTGCTTTACTAATCATAAACTATGCGTTCTCCTTCTTAGCATCTTCAGCTTTTCTGTTAGATGAGTGGATTTTGAATGTTCTTGTTGGAGCAAATTCTCCTAATTTTCTACCAACCATTTCCTCAGTACAATAAACTTTAATAAATAATCTTCCATTATGTACTAAGAATGTATTACCTACAAATTCTGGATAAATTGTACTTTCTCTAGATCAAGTTTTAATTTCTTTTTTCTTTTGACTTTGATTATTAGCAATTACTTTTTTTAATAAACTTTTTTCTACAAAAAGACCTTTTGAACTACTTCTAGCCATATTTTTCTCCTATTTTCTTCTTTTTGCAATTAAAGCAGATGAAGCTTTCTTTTGTTTTCTAGTTTTAACACCCATGTGTCTCTTACCTCATGGAGTTCTTGGTGCATCACGACCAATTGGTTGTCTACCTTCTCCACCACCGTGTGGGTGATCATTAGGGTTCATCGCAGAACCACGAACAGTAGGTCTAATACCCTTATGACGATTAATACCTGCTTTACCAATGATTTCTAGGTTGTGATCTTCATTAGATACATAACCAATTGTGGCTTTACAATTTGGTTTGAATTTTCTAGTCTCACCGCTTGGTAATTTTAAAAGAATAAATTCTCCTTTTTCATCAGTACCTAAAATTTGTGCAGCAGTACCAGCAGCTCTTACAATTTGTCCACCTTTTCCTGGAACAAACTCAATATTATGAACAAATGTACCAACTGGAATATTTGATAAGGTTGTACAATTTCCTGGTTTAATATCAACTTTTTCTGCTGTTAAAACCTTATCTCCTACTTTCATATCTTTTGCTGTTAAAATGTATCTCTTAGTACCATCATGATAAACGATTAATGAAATAAAACATGTTCTATATGGATCATATTCAATTGTTTTAACAGTTGCTGGAATATTTTCTTTATCACGTTTAAAATCAATAATACGGTATAAACGTTTAACTCCATTACCTTGGTGTCTTGTAGTAATACGACCTTGGTTATTTCTACCAGCATGCTTCTTTAAATTTTGTAATAAAGATTTTTCTGGTTCATCGTGTGATAACAAGGATTTGTAATCAACTAAAATTCTTGTTCTTTTACCACTACTACGATATACAACTTTCTTAATAGCCATAATTACTCTCCTTATTATTTGCTTTCTTTATCTTCTGAATCAGAAGTTTTATCAGAAACAACTTTTCTTGTTGAAGTCATTTTCTTTTCTTGTTTAATTTCTTTTTTATCTTCTTTAACTTCTTCATCAGTCATTGCTAATGAAATACCTTTTGGTAAAGTTATAATTGCAATTTTTTTTGTTTTTGTATAACCTGGATGTCTTGTACCAGTTTTAACACGAGTTGGTTTTCTTCTTAAAATGTTAATTGCTTCTGGTTCAGTCATATAAATTGAAATAAAAGCATTTTTAATTTGATCTTTATTGGCACTAACATCAACAATAAAATAATATTTTTTCTTTTCAGCATATTTAAATGCTTCACTTTTTTCAGTAAAAACTGGTTTTAAAATAACGTTTGAAATAGTATTAGTCATTATTTTGCTTCTCCTGTTATCTTATTAAAAGCATCAACTTGAATAAGAATTTGATCATGTGCTAATAAATCACGAACTGAAACCATGTTTCAAATTTTTACAATAACATTTTTAATATTTCTAGCTGATAATAAGAAGTTAATGTTTTTTTCTTCTTCACTTAAGATTACTAATGTTTTCTTTGCATTTTGATTAATTTTATTTAACATTTCTTGTACTTTTTTTGTAGAAATGTCATTGTAATCAAAATTTTCAACTAAACCAACAACTTTATTTTCTTGTAATCTTTGTGTATAAGCACTTTTTAATGCACTTCAATGAACTTGTTTATTGATAGAAATTTTGTAATTTCTGTTTGGTTTTGGTCCAAATGCAATACCACCACCTACGTAGTGAGGGTTTCTTATAGAACCTTGTCTGGCATTACCAGTATGTTTTTGACGAAATGGTTTTTTTCCACCACCACGTACTTCACCCTTAGTTAGTGTAGAATGTGTTCCTTGTCTTCTACCAGCTTGTTCTGCAACAACAGCTAAGAACATGTCATGGTTTCTAACTTTTTCTACGAATAGATTAGGATTAACACTATAATTCTTAACTACTTCTCCATCTATATTAAAGACTTGAATTTCTTTAGCTATCATAAATGCTACCTCCTAATTATTATTTGCTTTCTTCTTTTGCTTTTGTTGCTTCAACTTCAGCTTGTTTTAAAGCAACTTTATCAACTTTAGCTTCTGCTTGTTTTGTTTCAATAGCAGCTTCGTGACTTTCATTCTTTAATTCTTTTTCATCAACTGTTTCTCTTGTAGGAACTGCTGCAATGAATTCTTTATGTTCAACTTTAGGTTTAATAGCTGTACTAATTTTTACAACTGATTTAGAAGGACCTGGAATTGCTCCCTTAACTAAAAGAATATTTTGTTCTAAATCAATACTAATAACTTCTAAATTATGAATAGTTACTAATTCATGACCATATCTTCCAGCCATCTTTTTACCTTTAGTAACTCTTTGTGCTTGACTACCACCACGACCCATAGCGATAGAACCACTATATCTGTGTGGATATCCAGCACCGTGTCCTAATGGACCTACTTTAAAGTTTCATAATTTAATTGCTCCAGTTGTACCACGTCCTTTTGTTAATCCTTGAACATCAACAATATCTCCAACTGTAAAGATATCTAATTTAATGGAATCAAACTTATTAAATCCAGTAACATCTCTTAATTCCTTAATGGTTTGTTTGAAATGATATGTTCCTTCTGGATCTTTAAACATTTCTTTTTGAGGACGATTAACATGTTTTTCAGTAGTATCAATAATACCTACAACTGTTGCATCATAACCATCTTTTGCTTTTTCTTTTGTACCTAATACTAAATTAGGTTCAATATAAATCGCTGTAGCTGGTACTAAAATTCCCTTATTGTCGAAAACTCTAGTCATTCCAACTTTACGACCAAGAATACTTTTTCTAGCCATTATCTTCACCTTTCTTTATTATTTCTTAGTTTTGAAATCGATTTTTACTTCAACCCCAGAAGGTAAAGTAATGCTTTTTAATTTGTTTGTTACATTAGCATTAACGTCTTTTAGAACAATTAATCTATAATGTGTAATTCTTTCGAATTGTTCTCTTGATTGTTTATTAACATGAGGGGAACGAATAATTGTAATAATATCTCTCTTTGTTGGTAATGGAATTGGTCCACTAATTGGAGCTAAATTCTTAGCAACTTCTATAATTTTCTTAACAGCATTGTCAAGAAGGGTAACATCATAGGAGAACAACTTTATTTTTAATTCTTGTTGACTCATAAATTTCCTTTCTAACTCAAAGGTTGCAATAGATGTTTTTGCAACTCGTGTTGGCGTACAATTTTTTACGCTTATTAATAACTTTATAAGTATATATGAAAAAGTACTATTTCACAAAATAAATTAGCAAAATAAACAAATTTTTTATTTATTAAATTAATCATTTATATTAAGTAAATTAATTTATTTAAATAAGGTTTATTTATTTGAACATTATAATATAACTAGAAAATTAAAAACATTAAGGAACATATGAAAAAAATCAAATTATTAATTGGAAGCATTGCTTCTTTAGTAATTGCTGCTACTACTATTAGTACAGTAATTTCATGTAGTAATAGTAATTCAAATGATACTACTAATTCTAGTAAGAATAATCAACAACTTTACTCTTCATTATTAAGCACAACACCTCAAAAAAACTCTAATGATACTACAACATGAACATACAATGATGCATTAAGTAATTGAACTAATATTTATAACAAGGATACAAATACACATAGTAAATTTGTATCATTGATTACTGATGCATTAGATTCATTTAAAAACTACTATACAACTCCTAGATTAATTAAACAAACAATAACACAAAACAACATTACAACTACAACTACTTATGATTTAAAAGTTTCTAATTTTACTTTTACTTTCTCTTCAACAAGTAATATATTAACTAATTTAACTTATGTGGAACAAATATCTAATTTTAGTGAAAATTCAAGCAATTCATTAGTTAAGAATACTTTTAGTCCTTTTGTAAATAATACAATTACTGATACTGTTAGTATGACTAATGTATCATTTGCTCCTAGTTTGTGAACAAGTAATTATAAAGCAACAATAAAAAACAGTTATGCTGAATCACAAGAAATAGAAGCAAATTATTCTGAAAATTTAAACTTAACAAAAAATGGATATTATGGTAGTGTTATTATTTCTAATATTGATAGCATTAAAACTAAATTGCAAGGAATTAATGAAAATACTTTTGCTGGTTATAAACAAATGATAAATAAAATGATAGGTTCACCAAATTTTTCTAATCTTATTACACCATCTAAAAAATTACAAATTAATAAACTCGTAGAAAGCTATTTTTCTAATATGGTTTCAACATTACAAAAACAACATAGTGTTAATAATTTAAGTAATACAAAAGAACCATTTGGTAATAGTCCATTAAGTTCATTTATATCAACATATAATCATGGTGTTTTTTATAAAACTATCACAACACCAATTACATATATAAACAATACTGGTTTAACAATATTTAATATCTCTAATCAAATTAAACAATCAACCACAACATTAACTGAACAAATAATGAATATTGTAATGTCTGAAAATAATAAATATTAATTTGAAATTAAAACTATTATTAAAATATACAACATTATTTATAACAAAACATTATAAAAATCATAATAAGTAAATCAATAATCTATGATAAAGTTTACAAATAAAAAAAGAGTGTGCATGCACAACTCTTGATCCTATTATTGCAAGGCATAAGCATTATAAATAACACCTATCTACATTTTTATTATAATATTAACAAATAATAATTATGCAATAAACATTTTATGATTAATAATGAAAAATGTCACTTGTGATTAACGAGGAAAAATGTTACCTAGTTAAGATACACGTTTAAGAAGCGAAGATGTCACCTTAAAATAAGAGGTGATATTATGCAAAAAAACGACGAATTAGCTGATTTTTGATTACAAAGACTAAATATAAAACAATGATTAGATAGATACTTGCTTAAACATACAAAATGTTCATTAGAACAAATAGATAACAAATATGCATTATCAAAAAGACAAGTTACAAGATTATTAAAACAATATAAGAAAGAACCAGAATTATTTTTGAATCATAAGAATACTAATATGATTTTAAAAAATAAATGTAGTTCTATTATTCTTAAAAATTTAGTTAACGAATATTTTGATTATTGTGAAGATATAAAAAAGAAACGTGATGGTTCTTCTTACCTACCCAACCACATTTCGTTCTTTGAAATATCAAAGGTAGCTAAGAATCAAGAACTTTCATACTCAACAGTTAACTACTATTTAAATTGTAATCAATGTTTCTCATTTAGTGCACATAAAAAGACAAAACGATGGTTCAAAGCAAATAAAAACAATTTAAAAAAGAATAATTTAATCATTCTTGATGATAAACAACTAAAAGCAATTAACAACTTGCAAACAATAATTGAAAAATGTAAATTTCCACCAACTACTGTTCTGCATTCAAGAAGTGGATATAGTGGAGATTGCATAGAAGTGGATGGTTGTTTACATATTTGAACTTCTAAAACAAAGTTTTGCATCTATTCAGCAATTGATTCAGCGACTGGTACATTATTAGCCTTATATGCAAAAAAGTAGAAACAAACCATGGATATTTAATGCTTTTTAAACAATTAATACAAAAATATGGTGTACCAAAATTAGTTAAAACTGATAAAAGAATATCTTTTTGAAATGGAATACAAAATGATTCTTCTATCAGTGTAGTTTTAAATGATC
>JAHHTJ010000029.1 GCA_020024715.1 Mycoplasmataceae bacterium | reverse complement strand
CTTATTAATAAACAAACATATACTTCACCAATCTTATATTTCTTTTCTAATTGATCTACTTCATTATTAATTTTTCTAATATGTTGAAATGTATATATGGTTCTAAATTCTAAAAACATACCACTAAATAAAGCACATACAAAAGTACAACTAAACACAATTAGATCAATTTGTGTTGGTTTAGAATAATTGCTTTTTGTGAAGGTAAGTAATTTAGCATATTCATTTTCAACAAATTTCAAAAAATCCAAACTAAAAATATAATGAATACTAATATGTTTATCTCCACTAGCTAAAATAATTTCATGGAAAAATAATCCTAAAAAAGTAATTCATGTAATGGTAAAACCAAGTGTGAAAAATCAATGTGATATTAATAATTTTCTATCTCTCTTTATTCTTTTAAATGCCATTATCTTTAAACTCTTGGTTTGTTAATTCAAAAAATTGATTTGTTGTAATATCATTTTTAATTAATCGTTTTAAATTTTTAAAAATTAATGTTTCAACATTATATTCTTTAAATAATTCACAAGCGATTAAACAAGCATTTTTTCCTTCAACTGTTTTATCGTTATATTTTAAAGCTTCATTTATATCATTATATTTAGCTAATAATAATCCTAAAGTATAATTTCGACTTTTTTTACTAGTACATGTTAAAAAAATATCACCAATTCCACAATATTGTTGAATAATTCTATCTTCTAATTTCATAGCTTTTAATAAATTAGCAATTTCTTGAATACCTCTAGCAATAAATGCTGCAATAACATTTATACTAGCATTTAAGCCATTTAAAATACCTGTAACAATCGCTAAAGGGTTTTTCATGTTAGCACAAATTTCAGCAGCTTGAACATGGTGAGTTGGAAACGTAATAAAATTTTTATTATCAAACAATGAACACAATTTTTTTGCTTTTTTTAAATTGTTATTAACAATATTTAAAACAGTAAATTTATCTTGCACAACATCAATAGCAAATCCAGGTCCTAAAATAGTAGAATAATCCTTAATTTTTGGATCATAATAACCTTCAATTAACTCAGAGACAGTAAATGTTTTATCTGAAATAAAACCTTTTGCAGCATTAATTACTTCAAATTCATAATCAACTTTTTTTAATACATTTTGCATCACTGAATCAATTGATTCGCTAGGAATAGCCATTAAAAAATATTGAAACTGTTCTTTTTTTACAATTTCTAAATCATTAGTTATATATTTATAATTTTTATTTAACTTTCATCTTTTAAAAAATTTGCTATTTCTTCCGTTTCTAAGTTCATTTAATTCATCTTCGTTAATGCCATAAATTGATACTTCATTATTCGGATTTCTTAATAATACTTGACTTAATGCAGTTGCTCATGCACCACTTCCAAACACCAATATTTTATTCATTTTATTATCCTCTTTCCTTCGCTTGAAAATCCTTATAATAAACAAGAATTGGTACTAAATTAAAATTAAAAGCTTCTTTAATTTGATTTTCAATATATCGCATATAACTAAAATGTAAATATTTAACATTATTTACTTTAATAACAAAAGTAGGTAATCTACCATCTACTTGTTCAATGGTTTTTAGATCAACTTTACCACCTTTAAATTGTGGCGGTTGATTAACTACTTGTGCTTTATCTATTACTTCTTGTAATAAACGAACAGGAATTTTACGTTTTAATTGTTCATTAATCAAATTAATTTTATTCATTAAATCATTTAAATGAATGTTGTGTTCTTTTGCACTAATGAAAGTAATTGATGCATATGGTAAAAATTTAAATTCTTCTTTTATTAAAATTTCTAATTCTTTTTGTTTCTTTTTATTAAAATCATTAATTAAATCAATTTTATTTAAAACAATTATACATGGCATGTTTGCATCATAAATTAGTTGTGCAACATTTTTGTCTTGGTCAGAAATTGGTAAACTAGCATCAATTAATAATAAAACAAATTGCGACCTCTTAATTGTTAATTCACTTCTTAATAAAGCAAATTTTTCAATTTGATCCAATTTTCCTCTTTGTCTTAAACCTGCAGTGTCAATTATTGTATAAGTTTGATTTTTATAAATAAAATCATTATCAATAGCATCTCTTGTTGTTCCAGAAATATTTGAAACTATCATTTTATCTTGTTGTAATATTTCATTTACAAAACTAGATTTACCAACATTAGGTTTACCAATAACACAAAATGTTAATTTTTCATATTTGGAACTTTCATCTTTTTCTTGATAATGTTTAAAAATAGCATCAAAAATTTCATGGATATTTAAACCATGTTCTGCTGAAACATAAATCGGTTCTGATAATCCTAATTTTTTTCAATCATTTTGATATATATGGTTTGATATAATGTTTTCTGATTTATTAGCAATTAAAACAATAGGTTTTTTAGCTTGTTTTATTTTTTTAGCAATTAAGAAATCATCATTATTAATGTTTTCTTTTTCACTTACAACATATAAAATTAAATCAGCTTCAGCAATAGCAAAATTTACTTGTAGATTAATTAAATATTGAAATTCTTCATCCGAAGAAACTTTATTAACAGTAAAACCACCTGTATCAATTAATTCAAAATCTTTATTTAATCAACTACATATAGCATAATTACGATCTCTGGTTGTTCCAGGCATATCTAAAACAATCGCTTGTTTTTTTCCAATTAAGCGATTAAATAATGTTGATTTTCCGACATTAGGTTTTCCAATAATTGCAACTTTATACATGATTTAATTATAAGAAATTATTTTTCAGATTTAAAAACATCAATTATATTTTTAGCAATTCTTTTTATTAATGAAACAGTTACTGAATTTCCTGCCTGCTTATAAAGATGAGAATTTGCTATATTTGGAAGCTTATATTCCTTAGGAAAACCTTGAAGATTAAAACATTCCCTTGGAGTTAACTTTCTTATTCCTTTTTTGGTTAAAATTATAGGAACATTATGTCCACCAGTCCCCATATTTGCTGTAAGAGTTGGACATATAAAATTTTTATTTTCTCTTACATATCTTCTTCTTCATTGGTAAATCGAATCTAAAGATACAACATTTTTTCTTAACAAATCAAATTGTTTAAAATTTAATTTGTTATAAAAATATTGTTGATTATTATCATTATAATTAATAAATTCCTTTGCACTTTTTGTTAAATTGATTTTATTTGGAAATTTAAAATTTGTTGATTTATCACGATCCAAAAATCCAACAATAAAAACTCTTTCTCTATTTTGAGGAATATTGGCATATTCCTTAGTATTTAACACTTTTCAAAAGACATTATAACCAATTTTTTTTAATGAATCAATAATTAATTTAAAAGTTTCTCCTTTATTATGAGACAATAGATTTTTTACATTTTCTAAAAGAAAAGCTTTTGGTTTTTTTATTTCTATTATTTTTTTAATTTCAAAAAATAAATCACCACCATTTTTTTTATCTTCAAATCCTTTTCTATTACCTGCTATTGAAAATGCCTGACACGGAAAACCACCAACAATTATATCAGTATTTGGAATATCATTAATATTTAATTTTTTAATATCATTTTTATCTAGAATAGTATCTGGAAAGTTTAATTTATATGTTATTTGTGCAAATTTATCTCATTCATTTGCATACTTTATTATTGCAAAATCTTTAAAACCCAAATCTATTCCACCAATTCCAGCAAAAAAACTAGCTAATGTTAACTTACTTTTATTCATATTATTTAATTTTGTATTTAGCATATGGCTCAATATTTAGGGGAATAATAATTTTTTTTATGATTGAAAACCTAGGTCTTCTTTTCTGTTCTTGCTGTTGGGTAAAAGTTTGTTTTTTGTTAACTAATAAATTTGCTAGCATACTAACTGGTATTCTATATAAATAAAATGTGTCATTACTCTTATCAAGTCTTACAAACTCTAAAATATCAAATTTAGATTTAGGACCAAATGATGTTAAATCATAATTAAAATTTGAAGTAGCTTTTATCTGTATTTTTTGACCAATTTTAGAAATAGCATCTTCACTACCTCCTACAGAATTATGAATTTCATAGTTATTTAAAATGCAAACTAAATTTTCTGATATTACTTCTGGTAAATTAATTACTCTTGAATAATGTGAAGAAATTTTAGAATTTAATTTTTTTCATAATTTATATATTAACTCAATATCTTGTAAAGTAGTTTTTTTTACTGATTTCATATCCACCTCATAGATAAATTATAATTGATTAATCTTCATTAAATATTTTTATGAAAGTATTTTGAGGAATACTTACTTTTCCAAAAGTTTTTAAACGTTTTTTCCCTTCTTTTTGTTGTTCTAATAACTTCTTTTTTCTACTAACATCTCCACCATAACATTTAGCTAATACATTTTTTCTCATAGCAGAAATTGTTTCACGTGCAATAATTTTTCCACCAATAGCTGCTTGAATTGCTACTTCAAATTGATGTTTTGGTATTTCTTCTTTTAATTTATTACATAATTTTCTACCAAGCTCATATGCATTATTTCTAAAACAAATTGTTGTTAATGCATCAACTTTTTCATTAGCAATTAAAAAATCTAATTTAACCAAATCATTCTCTTTATATTCTAATGGTTCATAATCCATTACAGCATAACCTTTAGAAATAGATTTTAAACGATCAAAAAAAGAATACATAATTTCAGCCATAGGAATTTCATAATGAATACGATAACGATTATTATCCATAAATTCCATGCTAATATAATCTCCTCTTTTTTCCTTACATAATTTGTTTAAATCACCCATATATTCTTCTGGTGTAGTAATAGCTAATTTTACATATGGTTCTTTTATGCTTTTAATATAATTGCGATCAGGTAAATTACTTGGATTATCAACTTTAATTTCTTCACCACTTGTTAAAACAACTTCATATAAAACAGAAGGTGCTGTAGAAATTAAATCAATTTTAAATTCTCTTGTTATTCTTTCTTTAATAATATCCATATGTAATAACCCTAAAAAACCACATCTAATTCCATAACCTAATGCTTGTGATGTTTCTGGTTCATAAGTTAATGAAGAATCTGATAAAGTAATTTTTAACATTGCTTCTTTTAAATCTTCAAATTTACTAGTATCTAATGGATATAAACCACAATATACCATTGGTAAAACTTTACGATAACCTGGTAATGGTTCAAGAGCACTATTATCTATACTTGTAATAGTATCACCAACATCAATATCTCTAATAGTTTTAATTTGTGCAGAAATTCATCCAACTTCACCGCAATTTAATTCATTAATAATAATTGGTTTTGGTGTATTATAACCAATTTCATTAATAGTATAAATTGCTCCAGTTTGCATAAATTTAATTTTTTGTCCAGTTGTTATTTTGCCATTCTTTACTCTTACAAAACAAATTACTCCTCGGTATTTATCATAATAAGAATCAAACACTAATGCTCTTAATGAATCATTATTATTTTGATGAGGTGATGGAATTTTTTTGATTACATCTTTTAAAAGGTCATTTATTCCAATTCCACTTTTAGCTGAAATTAAATGAATTTCTTCTTTACTAATACCAAATTGTTTAATCATCATTTCTTGACACATTTCAACTTGTGCTGTACTTAAATCAACCTTATTAATCGCAAATAAAATTTCTAAACCACCTTCAATTGCTAAGTAAGCATTAGAAATGGTTTGAGCCTGAATTCCTTTTGTTGCATCTACTAATAAAATTGCTCCTTCACATGCAGCTAAACTTCTTGAAACCTCATAAGTAAAATCAACATGTCCTGGTGTATCAATTAAATTAAATTCATAGTTTTTATTATCTTGCAAGTAATTTAAACGTACAGCATTTAATTTAATAGTAATACCACGTTCTCTTTCAAGTTCCATTGAATCTAAAACTTGGTCTTTCATTTCTCTTTTGCTAAGACCACCAGTAGTTTCAATAATTCGATCACTTAGTGTACTTTTACCATGATCAATATGTGCAATTATACAAAAATTTCTTATTTCTTTATTCATCTTAATTATTTTAATTATATTATTTGCTTATTAATTTTAAATTAAAGATATTACTATTAACTTATAAAT
>JAHHTJ010000028.1 GCA_020024715.1 Mycoplasmataceae bacterium | reverse complement strand
GTTTTTTTTATTTAATACATAAATGAAAGAAATAGATATTTTTTTAATATAACTTATAATAATATTACTTAATACAAAAGGATGAAATTATGATTAAAATAGAAAAAGAAGAAATTATTGCAAAAGAACATAAAAAAACAATTGTACTAGATTTTGATAAAGAAGATGTTGAGAAAGCGACTGATACAATTGAAAAAAAATTAGCAAAAGAAGTTGAAATTAAAGGTTTTAGAAAAGGAAAAGTACCTTTAGAAGAAGCTAAAAAACATCTTTCTAAGCAACAAGTACTTTCTGAAGTTGTTGATTTATTATCAAGAAAAGGTTATGATTTTATTGTTGATAAATATTATGAAGAAAATAATAAAGAAACAAAAGATTTTGCATTAGATTTTTTTATCGAAAATCCAAATGTTACATTAAATGAAAATAAAGATAAAGAAAATATTTCTTTTACTTATTCTTTTGAATTATATCCAGAAGTAAAAATTGATATAAATGATTTAAAAAATCCTGTTAAAAAAGAAGATGTAACAGATGAAGAAATTCAAAAGAAGATTAATGAACAAATTGATACACATGGAAGTTTAGAATTAAAAGAAGATGGTAGTTTAGAAAAAGGCGATGATGCTGTCTTTGATTTTGAAGGTAGTATTGCTGGTGAAAAATTTGATGGTGGAACTGCAAAAGGATATGAACTTCAAATTGGTTCTGGTCATTTTATTCCTGGTTTTGAAGATCAAATGATTGGAATGAAAGCAGGAGAAGAAAAAACTATTAAGGTTACTTTTCCTAAAGAATATGGTGCTAAAAATTTAGCTGGAAAAGAAGCTGATTTTTTAATTAAATTAATTGAAATCAAAAAAGTAGTTAAACCTGAATACAATGATGAATTCATTAAATCATTAAATATTAAAGATGTAACTAATGATGAACAATTAAGACAATATTACAAAAAAGAATTAGAAGCACAAAAAGAAGTTACTTATAAAAATGAATTAAATAATGCTATTTCTCAAGAATTAGAAAAGAACGTTAAGTTAAATTACATTCCAGAAACAATTTTAAAACAACAAGAAGAACAATTAAATAATGAATTTAATTCAACTTTAAAGCAATATAATATTGATTTAGAAAAATTCTTAGAAATTACAAAACAAACAAAACAAGATATAGAAGCTAATTTTAAAAAAGAAGCAGAACAAAGAGTTAAATTGGATTTTGCAATTAATCAAATTGCTAAAGATAAAGATATTAAATTAACTAAAGAAGAATTAGAAGAAGAAGTAAAACAATTAAAAGAAATGTATAATCCAGATAATAAACCAGAAATTAACAAAAACATTGATGACAATATTGCTGTTATTGAATCAAGCATTATTCAAAAGAAAGTATATGCATATTTGTTTGATTTATTATCAAAAAAATAAGATTAATCATTTAATTTAAAAGAACAAGAAGTAGCTCTTCTTGTTCTTTTTATTTATATTAATTAGCACTCTTACATAAAATGTGCTAATATTATTGTATCGTTATGTAAAGGAGAATTTATGAGACTTCCATTATTAATTACAAGAGGGATATATGTTTATCCATTAAATAAAATAACTTTAGACATTGGTAGAGATATTAGTCTTAGTGCAATTGATATTGCACAATCTAATGTTGAAGAAACTAAAGATTTAATGATTATTGTTTCTCAAATAAATGAAGCAGACGATGTAATCAAAACACCAGATCAATTCCATAAATTTGGAACATTGGTAAAAATTAAAAATAAAACTAGCGTAAAAGATGTAGATATACCTGATCAAATTATATATTCTGTTGAGGTAGTTGGACAAGCTCGTGTGAATTTAACAGATGTTATATATGATGAAAATAAGAATTGTTTCTTTTCTAATTATGAAAAAATTAACAACAAACAAGTAACAGCAGCTAATAATCTTGAATTTAAAGAAAAAATTTTAACTAATATTAAAAAGTTAAACGAATTAAAACCAAGTGATTGAGTTCTAATTGATGATAACAATTTATCTAAATTAGAAAACGAGATTAATTTTGCTAAATTTTCTGATTTAACAGCTAGTTTATTAATTTTAAATAATCTTCAAAATACTTATTTAATTGGTGAAGAAAATGTTAATTATCGTTTAAAAAAATTAACAGAAATTACAGAAAATTTTTTAGAAATTGCTTTAAAAGATACTAAATTAGATAATAACGATCCAGCAATTACTAAAAAATGAGATAACGAAATAAACAATAAAATCAATAAAGATTTAAATAAGCAACAAAGAGATTTTTATTTAAGAGAAAAATTAAAAGCAATTCGTGATGAATTAAATGAAGGTAATGATGAAGATTCAGTTGATTCAATAAGAGATAAAGTAGAATCAAACCCCTATCCTGAACACATTAAGAAACGTATTTTACAAGAATTAAAAAAATATGAAAATACTCAACAAATGCAAGAAGCTTCAATGATTAAATCATATATTGATTGATTAGTTAACTTACCTTGATGACAAAAAACTGAAGATAACAATGATATTAGTAATGTTGAAAAAGTATTAAATGAAAATCATTACGGATTAACAAAAGTTAAAGAAAGAATTGTAGAATATTTAGCAATTCAAGCAAGAGCAAAAGAATCTAAAGCACCAATTATTTGTTTAGTAGGTCCACCAGGTGTTGGTAAAACTTCACTTGCTTTTAGTATTGCAAATGCTTTGAATAAAAAAAGTGTAAAAATTTCTTTAGGTGGAGTTAAAGATGAAGCTGAAATCAGAGGACATAGAAAAACATATTTAGGTTCTATGCCAGGAAGAATTATTTCAGGCATGAAAAAAGTTGGAGTAATAAATCCGGTTTTTATTCTTGATGAAATTGATAAAATGTCTTCAGATTATAAAGGTGATCCATCAAGTGCAATGTTAGAAGTTTTAGATCCAGAACAAAATACTAAATTTAGTGATAATTATATTGAAGAAGAATATGATTTATCAAAAGTATTATTTATAGCAACTGCTAACTATGCAGAACAAATTCCAGAAGCTTTATATGACCGTATGGAAATTATTGAACTTACAAGTTATACAGAAAATGAAAAATTATCGATTGCTAAAAATTATTTGATTCCAAAAACTTTAAAAGCTTATGATATTACTTCTGAACAATTAAGTTTTACGGATGATGCAATTAAACATATTATTCGTTCATATACAAGAGAAGCTGGAGTTCGTGAACTTGAAAGATTAATTCAAAGAATTGCTAGAAAATTCATTGTTCGTTTAGATAAAAAAGAAATAGAAACTCAAATTGTTGATGTAGATGCTGTTAGATTTTATTTGAAGAAAGAAATTTTTGATTATACCAAGAAAGATGATCGTGCAATTCCAGGTGTAGTTAATGGAATGGCATATACTTCAGCTGGAGGAGATTTATTACCGATCGAAGTAACATATTCAAAAGGTAAAGGTGAAGTTACAATTACTGGTAATTTAAAAGAAACCATGAATGAATCTGCTAAAGTTGCTTTAGGATTTGTAAAAGCACATGCAGAAAAATATCATATTGATCCAGAAATCTTTGCTAAGATTGATTTACATATTCATGTACCATCTGGTGGTATTCCAAAAGATGGTCCAAGTGCTGGTGTTACTTTAGTAACTGCTATTTTATCTTGTTTAAAGAATTGTCCTGTTCCTACTACGATTTCTATGACTGGAGAAATTACTTTAAGAGGACAAGTAGGAATTATTGGAGGAGTAAAAGAAAAAACCATTTCTGCTTTTAGGGGTGGAGTAAATGAAATCTTTATGCCAAAAGAAGATGAAAAATTCCTAGAAGATGTTCCTGAAGAAATTAAAGAACAAATTACCTTTCATTTTGTAGATATTTATGATGATATTTATGAATTAATTTTCAAAAAATTCGATTTAGAACATTTTCCAGAAACAAAATAATTAATTTATCAATCTAATTTTCTAATTTATTTAAATTTTAAATATGATAGAATTATAACAAACTTCGGTTTGTTATTTTTTTATGATTAAAACGATAAATAAAAAACATCCCCAAAAGGTTTTGAAAAGAAGTGAAAATAAAAAAGAAGCAAAGAAAATCGGATTTTTGAGCGGAATTGCCTTTATTATTTCAGCGGTCATTGGAGTAGGGATCTTTTTGAAGAATGGTCAAATCTTAAGTTATAACTTAGGAAACTTCACTCTTACTTTAATGGCATGACTACTAGCTAGTGTTGCTGTTATTTCGCTAGGGTTATCATTACTAGTTATTGCAGCAAAAACTAATAGTGAGCTTGGAATATTACAATGAGCACGTGATTTTTTAAGTCCTGGGATGTTTCAAGCCATTAAGTTTTATTTTTTATTTCTTTATATACCTTTAATAATTTCTGGGGATTCATATTATTTCTTGCAAGCATTACAGCAAGCATTTCCAACTTGACATTTAAGATGATACATTACTTGAATTGTCACATTTATTGTACTTGTTTACTTTATAACTGTTAATACATTAGTTCCTAAAATGATTTTGGTTCATGCTTATGTTGCATTTTATATTAAGCTTATACCTATTATCTTTTTTGCAGTTGTTGCATTTATTTTATATTTCATAAATTATGAAAATGTTAAAGAACATAGTGATCAGATTTATAACGGTTTTATTAATTTCCCAAGAGATGAGTTATCTAGTTTCTTTTATACAAATCCTATGTTAATGTATGGGCCTGAAATTGGTTTCTTTTTATCAATTCCTGCGATGTTTTTTGCATATGATGGTTTTTATTATGTAGTAAGTATTAGAAAACAATTAAGAGAACCAAAAAAAGCTCCAAATATTATCTTAATGGGTATCATTGCTGTTGCAACTATTTTTATTTTAATTACTTTATCTTTGTTATTAAGTACTAATGCATATTCATCAGTAAGAGGAACAATACTTGGTGTTTCATATTTACATTCATCAAAAGTATGGCATGCAATAAATAGTATACTTAATATTGCTATATGTATTGGTTGTTTAGGTATTATTTCAAGTAGTTTAAATTTTAGTTTGAGTTTATATAAAGAGATGTTAATTGATAATAATCTTCCGTTTGCTAAATGAATTTTAAACAAAACTAATTGATCAATAAATAAGTTATCATTTATTTATTTATATTCATATATATTTGTTTTTATGTTAATTTTAAGTGTAGTTGGTACTTTTGGCTTTTTAAATCTTGATGGTTATAATTTTGGATTTACTCCAAGTGCTAAAATTAATCAATTATATTCATTTATTAATACGATTACAAACTGAGAATCATTATTTACGTTTGCTACCTTTGTTTTTATTATTGGTGGTAGTTTTGTTGCGATGAAAAAAAAGAAAATTACTTTTAAAAAAACAAAAAAGAAAGTTTTATTTATTATAGAAAGTACAATTGGTTTAGGAGTAATTGGGTTTGCAGTATTATTTTCAATGCTTCATGCGTTAGGAAATGTAATTATTGTTTCAATGCATTCTTATTATTATGATCAAGCAAGTAGTTTTTATGATCTTAATAATTTGAACGGAACACAAATATGCATTGATAAAAATTGATTTAACATCAAATATATAAACAATACATTAATTTTTCAAAATTTACAACATGATAATTTAAATATTCATAATCTAAAAATGATTAAGATTACAGAAATTAAAAGTAATATGCATAATGTAAATCCTTATTTATTTGCTTTAATTGCTAACCAACAAAAATGAATAAATAATTCAATCGATTCTACATTAATTACAAATATTAAAAATTATCACAATTATTTATTTAATAAAGAAGAAAGTATTTATCAAAATTTACATCAAGATTATATTGGACAAATAATTAATTTTATTATTTTATTATTTATCATTTCTTCTTGTATTACTTATGCATTTATTAATCGTTTTCTTATTAAGAAGAACCAATGATTTAACTTACCAAATAATATCTTTTATAAATCTAGTTTAGAAGTACATTTATAATATTAATAATTAAAGGAAACTATTAAACATGAGTCAAACAGAATTTAAAGATCTTGCCTGAAATAATGCTTCTAGTTTTGAAATTGATAATCCTAGCGAATATCGTGTTTGTTATATTTGTTATAAAGATTTTTTAGCAGATAAAATTAACCAAAAAGAAGCAAGAATGAATTATGCAGATTACAATGAAACTATGAATTTAAACGGATGATGTGTAGATTTTATAGATGGAAATAAAAATAACACAAATCCTGAAAATTTAGTTGCTGTACATTGTGATTGTCATAAATTTAAAAAACATCAAAATTTTACTAAATTATATCAATTCTACAAGCAACAAAC
>JAHHTJ010000027.1 GCA_020024715.1 Mycoplasmataceae bacterium | reverse complement strand
ATCTATAATATCTTCAGCAAAAATTAATGCTTCATAAATTTCATGATCATTTCATTTACATTCTAATTCCAAATATGTTTTTAAATCTGATAATATATTACATTGATCAATATATGTTAATTTTCTATTATCTATATGATTTATAAGAAAAATAAATAATTGATGTTTTTGTTTTCCATTTAACATGTTTTTATTCATAAATGCTCCTTTATTTTAATTCAAAATTATTTTTTTTAGCTCATGATTCAAATTCTCAAGTTGCAATTCAAAATTTCTCAAAATAATCATTAGTGTCATTATCAAAATCTAAAACAGAAATTGAACACTCTCTAATCTGTAATTCTGGATAATCTTCTAGATTTTCTATTCTTTCTTCTAAAAATTGTATTACTAATTTATAATTTCTCATTAATGTAGTCATATTATTTTTTCTCCTTTTCTATAAATTTTAAGTTATTTCTAAGTTCTTTAATTATTTGTGTATTGCTTTTGCCATTTACATTTTTAACATATTTTTTATAATTTTTAAAAGTAAAGCATACTGCATTAAATTGATTTTCATAAGATTCTAAAGTTTTAAAATACTTCTTTATTATATTAAATCTTGCATTGTTCATTTATTACCTTCTTTTATAGTTCCTTTTAAATATTTAAAAATCCCATGTAGAATAAATAAAAACTACACGGGACAAATATATTTATATTTAGTTTGCATAGTTTTTAAGATAATCTTTAATTATCTATATATATTATACTACAAAAAGACACCATATGTCAATTTATTTTAAATATTATTTAATTCATTAAAAATTTCTTTAAAAGTTTCAGCTAGTTCTAATCCTTTAAAAGAATAACCATCATCACTATCAACTACATTAATTTCATATGCATTTTCTGTATTAATTGAAACTGTAAAGAACAATCCATATTCATTATTTCTGCAATATTGTTTTGCAAATCATAATTCTAGATGTTCTTTTTTATTATAGAAATTAATTAAAATACCGCTTTTAGTTTCAGCTATTACAGTAGATTTTGGAATTCTTACAAATTCATAACTTCCTTTTTCATTGTTTCTTTTTTCACTTTTTTTAATTTTTTCTGCCATAAATTTCTCCTTTACAATAAAAAAGTAGAAAGACTATGCCTAACTTTCTACCAATAATATTATATACAATTTTAAAAAATAAATTATAATAATTTTATGAAATCAAAAAAACACTGATGAATCTTATTGTTTATTATTTGTATTCTAGTTGGAAATACTGGATCAATTTTTTATTTAGTAACAAACTGCATTTCAATCAGTGATAAAGATGCTTTTGACATTTCTTATTTTGATTTAATAACAAATAAATTTATTGCTAAATCAATTTATGGAGATGATTATTTAGATTATTATCGCTTTTGACATAAACCTGTTATTTATTTTGCAATCTTTATCGGTTGAATTTTAACTGGAATAATGTTATGATCATTAATTAAACATTCTTCTCTTTTAGCTATTGAAAATAAAAAGATTTTAGCAAATGAAAAAATAGCTAATGAAAACAGAGAGATGATGAAAGAGTTAATTAATCAAGTTTCAAATAAAGATATTAAAAAATTAAATCGTGAGAAAAAGGAAAGAGAAAAATACATCAGGGGTAGATACTAATGCATGAACCTTTTAAAATTAAAAAAACATTAAGAGAAGTAATTGAGTATTTACTTTATACATTTATGGTTTTATTACTTTTATTTGTCATTATCTTCAATGCAATTTATTGAGGAATTAATCCACCTGATTCAAATGAAGACACATTAACGATCTTAATTACAACTTTTATTCCAATTCTTGCAAGTGCTTTATGTTTCTTTATTGCAAAGTTTATTCATATATTTACATATAAAGATAAATTAGTTGCAATTGCTAAAATGAGATCACAAGGAATCTTAACAGAGACTTCAGCTAATATTGCAAGAAAAGATGCATTAGAAATTGAAAAACATAGAAGAATCATTAACTCTCATTTTTATAAAGATTTAAAAGATATAGAAGAAATCGTTGAAAAGTTTGAAAATAATGAATTTATTTATGAACAAGAAAAGGAGAATTTAAACCATGAATAAAAAACAAAAATTAATAATTACCATCTCTTTAGTAATTTCTTTATCTTTAATTTGTATCGGTGTGGGAATTGCTTATTTAATTCTTTCTCAGGATTTAACAATCCCTGAATATGTTATTAATGCTTTAAGAATTACATGAAATACTATTTTATCAATTAATGTTTCTTTTATTCCTATTAAAATCATTAATACTTTAATTGCTTCTTATCGTAATGTCTCAAATTTTAAAAATGATAAATTAACCAAAAAACAAAATAAATTAATCGTTAATCAACTAGAAATTGAAATCTCAAATATCTTAAATTCATCAATGCCTGAACATGTTAAGAAAAATGAAATCCAAAAATTAATCAAGGAGATGAAGAATGATAAAATTTAAAGTTTCAAAAACTCAACCATGATGAACAAGAGATAATGATAATAAACCATCAAAAGAAATCTTTGAAAAATGATGTAATGAAAATTTAGTTGATGCTACAAATACAATTACGATTAATTATGATAATTTCTTTAACGGAACTTTAAAAACTAAAAATGGGGATTTTAAATTAAAATATGTAAAAATTATTAACGATGATTTAACTGAACCACTTTATTTTTATATTGATTCAATTAACAAAATTGGACCACAGGGAACTTATATTTATAATATTACAATTGATATATGAGCTACATTTACTTTAAAATATCTAGATAAAATTAAAAATAAAAAATTAATCTTTAATCGTACTCACAACTATGATCCTAAATCATTAGAGCTTAATGATACATTTTTAGATTCAATTCCTAAACTTTATGAAAATTATACTTTTAGAAGAAAATACTTTTTAAGAAAAGATAATTTATGATATGGAGAGAACTTTGCAATTGAAGGAACAGACTTATTAAATGCAAATAAATACTATGTATTTAAGGATGGAGTTAATGGTGGATATAGATTTTATCCAATTATCTCATCCAATTTAAAACCAAGTTTAACATATACAAAAAGAAATCGTGGAGAGTTAATCTTTAGAGAAGAATATTGAAATGGATTATGAAATTATTATGGAGAGCATCGTGATAAAGTAGAAATACCAGATACTGTTAATGAAGCTGTTGTTAATGCATATAAAAATAATGATATTGTTGTTTATGAATTTCAATTAATGCATTATGGATATGTCTTTCCTGCACATACCATTTGATTAAAGGGATGAAAAGAACTTGAAAAGATTCCTTGAAAGACTTTACCAATTGATATAAAAGTAAATACTGATGAATATAATAATGCTGGTGCTGGATTAAGAGCTTTAAAATACTTTGTTTATGCAAATGGAATTCAAAGTAATTTCTCTGAAACTTGAAATATTACTTCATCTAAACATGGTGATGTTGATTTAGTAGCAAATCAAGCTAGAAAATTAAGAGTGTCAATTTATAAAAATATTCCTGAATCAGTGACTCAAAAAATAGATAACTCATTATCATCATTAGAAATTTTAAGAAAAGATAAAAACTACATTAATAAATTTTTAGGAATCTTTTACCTTCCCCACTTTTTAACTTTTAAATCATGTGCTTTTAATACTTCTATTGAAGGATATAAATTTGTATATGTAGATATAGAACCAAAATGTGATCATATAGACACGTATGGAATCTTTGATTACAATTTATCAAATATCCAAGATAAATTAAATAATGATACATATTCAACTCCTTACTTATTAAGATATATGGATGTTAAATACTTTGGAAATAAAATCAATGTAGAATTTAGAGTAAATAATCAACAACAAGTTTTTATTGGTGGAAAATTAATCTTTACTGATACTTGTAATATTGTTGCTAAAAATAGTGATTTACTTTCTTTAGAAAATTCAATTATTTCTTTTCCATACCAATTACCAATAGGCATAGATCAATATGAGCAATATGTAAAAGCTAATCGTGGTGTAACTGATACTGGAATGGCGATCGCTAGACAACAACAAGAATTAAATATGGCTAAAAGTATTTTTGGAGCTTCAAGTTCTTTTTTACAAAGTGCAATCATGAGTCCAATTAATTCAATGGGTAATTTAGCAAAAGGAGATGTTGGTGGAGCTGTATCATCAATGGTTGGTGGAGCATTCTCACAAGTTAATAATATTGCTAATTTAGGTTTTTCTTTAGCTGGACAAATGCAAGGAATTCAACAACAGCAACGAAAGATTCAAGCTCAATATCAACAAGTTCAAATGACTACTGGAAACACGATCCAATTTTCTAATATTAATAATGCTTCTTTAATGGAATATTATGATTCTAATAAAGGAGAACAATTTGAAGGTGTAGCTATATCTGAAATTGACAAATCTACATTAATTAATCTAAATAACTTTATTACATTAAATGGATACATGTTACCACTTTTTGATACATTAAATAACCGATTAAATAATAACCGTAAATTTAATTACATTCAAATAAATCCAGAACTATTAATTAATTCATTAACCGTTTATGATGATTTAGCTTTAAGTAATGATGTATATAACTTCATTATTAATCAATTGACAAATGGAGTTAGAATTTGAAACTCTGATGATCTAACTATAGAAGAATATGATCCTAATGAAGATTGACCAATTCCAGAACGTCCAATTGTTCCAGATATACCAATCCCAGATGTAACTTATGATGAAATATATATAAATTGTTTAGCTGTTCCATTAGATCAACAATATTTTGATGCTCGTGGAGAAATTCAAAGTAAGATTCCTTTATTATTGCTAGAAAATAAAATCCCTGAAATTGAAAACTCAAAACCAAATCTAGTAATTCAAGAAAAAAATAAAGAAGATCCATCTATCTATCAAATTATTACAAATGGAGTTAATAAATTCACACTTAACTTAAATTGTCCATGAAATGATAAATATCAGGTTATTAATATAATTACTAATGAAAATACTAATGCAATGTATCAATTAGATGAATTAGTAATTAAAACTAATGATGAGCAATGATTCAATCATTTAAATAGTTTATCAACATTTAACCCTGATCCATTTAATCGTGGTGGATGACTAAGTCCTGAATTAAAAGACATAAAGGTTAAAAAGGTAACTATATTAAAAGTGTAATATGATTGTAAAAGAAAAGTATAAGAAAAAACAAAATTCAGAGAGTGCTTATTACTCAGTTGCAAATTTAAAGAAAAAGAATCTACAATGATTTGATTTAGAAGAAGTAATTTCAGCTGATAAATCTATCTATCCATTATTAAAAAAATACATATCAATCTTTATTATTAACTTAATAAAAAACTGTGGAAAAACATATTGAATTATTAGTGAGACAACTAAACTCTTAGAAAGAACTTTAACTTTAAACGAAGCTAAAGATAATATTGATTCTCGTTTTGTTTTATTATTTCGAACAGATACTATATTAAAATCTAGATCAGCTGAAATAAATAACGATCCACGTTATCCTTATTACATTGTTGGAAACAAAATCTTTTCTAAAGGTGTAAAAACAACAAAAATAAATAAAAATGGTAATGAAGTTGAAATATGAATGAATCGTAACATATTAATTGGTTATGCTTTTGGATTAAATGTAGTAGATCACTTCACTGGATTTCAATTTGAAGGAGTTTATAAAGTATTCTATGATGAATATCGCTCAAAAAGAAAACTATCAAGAACTCAAAGAGATGAAGAGTTTAAAAAGTTCTATACATTTCTAGATAATGTGCAAAGAGATAAAGACGATATTAAGATTTATCTATTTGGAAATAATGAAGATGATGTAGATCCAATAGCTGAAGGATTTTGAATTGATAAAGATACAGATTATTTTATTGACTTAGAAGCTGGAGTATTCTATTTAAACGTGAATGCATTTAAAGGAGCTGAAAAAGAATCTAGATTAACAACTAGATTATCTAAATTCTCTCCAACTCTTTCAGCTTATGTATCAGAGAATAAATCATCAGACATGGATAAAGCAATGGTTCCCCATTCATCATGACCGAAAAATGAACCATGATGCTATATTCTAGTTGATGGTATCTATTACGAAGTAATCTTTGATAAAGGTATCTATTATATTCAAGCGGTAGATGATTATGAATATAAAGCTAAACAATCTTATTATTTAACCTTCTGCTTCTTAACGATTGATTCTATTGAAAATAAAAATGCATATCAACTAGACATTGATAAATTAATCATGTTCTCTAAGTTCTATAAATATGACAGGATTAAGTTCTGATCATTAAACGATCGTATTACATGATCTAATTTATTCAATCAACATATCACTAAGCTCTTGGTTGATAAAAATATCTAATAAATGGAAACCATGTATATGGTGTCCTTTTGTAT
>JAHHTJ010000026.1 GCA_020024715.1 Mycoplasmataceae bacterium | reverse complement strand
ATCATTAATAAATTATTAGCACAACAAGTAACATTTAAAAAAAGAACATGAATAAATAGTATGAATCCAGCCATAAAAGTTATAATGTTTATTTTTTTATTAATAACAACTTTTTTACCAAATGGTTTTTTAATACTATGTATTATTTTTGGTTGAATGATTATACTTTTATTACTTAGTGTTAACTGTTGAAAAAGTTTTTTTAAAAATGTTTTGTTTTCAATACTATTTATGTTTATTTTGTTTATTATTGATTGATTTACTGATCGTCAAGCTTTTAGTTATACTAGTTTATCTTATAATCAAGTTTTGTGAGGAAAATTATCTGGTCAATATTATTTATATTATGGAAGTATTACATACAATATTTATTATTTTGGTACTTCTTGGTATGAATTAAGTATTTTTACTGTGACTATTATTTCATATATAACAGCAAAGTTTATAATCATTATTGCTTTAGTGCAAATATTAATTAAAACAACTTCATCTATTGATATGACCAACGGTTTTAATATTTTGTTAAAACCATTAGCTTATTTAAAAATTCCAACTAGTATTTTTGCTTTAATGTTAAATTTAACTTTTCGTTTTATTCCAAATATGTATCAACAAGCAAAACAAATTATGCAAGCACAAAAAGTTAAGGGAATTGTAAATCATAAACATAAATTAATAGCAAAAATAAAAGCATATACGCAATTAATTGTTCCTTTGTTTGCTTTAGCGTTTGAAACTGCAGAAAATACAAGTGATGCACTAATAATTAAAGGATTTCGTTTTCAACACAAGAAACATTATTATCATCATTATAAAGTTGGAATTAATGATTTAATTATTGGTTCTATTTCTTTTGCGATTTGTATTTTAGCTTATTATATGATTGCTGCTCATATCTTTTTTGCTCCCTTTGGTATTGCTAATTCAATAATTATTAATAGTGCACAATAGTATGTATTTTTATTCTTTAAATATAAGTTATGATGGTAATGATTTTTATGGTTCTGCAAAACAAAAGAACATAAGAACTGTTGAAGGCGAATTAAATAAAGCTATTAACAAAATATTAAATGCAGAAATAGAGTTAGTGTTTGCAGGAAGAACTGATAAACATGTTCATGCTATTAATCAAACCGTATCTTTTAGTCATGTTAATTTAATTAAATATTCAAAACAACAATTTATTTTCATTTTGAATAAATTATTACCATTAGACATAAGAGTTTTAAATTTTAAAAGACATAAAAAATTTTTTAATGCAAGATTTAATTGCATTGAAAGAAGTTATCTTTATCTTATTGAATTAAAACCTCATAATTTATTTCAACGAAATTATGTACTAAGTTATCAACATGATATCTCTTTAAATAAATTAAATGAATTAAAAAAATATTTTTTAGGCGAACATGATTTTTTAAGTTTTAGTACTAGTGAAAAAACTAATACGATTAGAGAAATAAAAAATTTTCAAATAACTAAAGTTAATAATTTAATAAAAATTAAAATTACTGCTAATGGTTTTTTAAGAAGTCAAATTCGTATGATTGTTGCATGTTTATTAGCATATAACGAAAATAAAATTACTATTGATGATGTTTTAAATTTATTAAATTATCCAAAAAAAGGAGCAAGTCATACTAAGGTATCAGGTAAGGGATTATATTTTTTAAAAGCTAAATACAAATAAAAGGTTAAAATTAATTAATAAAAATTAAATATATTAAGAATAATTAAGATTCTTTCTTAGTTTTCTTATATAATTAATACATTCTTTATTCTTTATACACAAGGATAAGTTGTAAAAATAAAACAAAAATAAGGAGACAATAATGCCTACAATTGCTCAATTAGTTCGTAAAGAACGTAAGCAAAAAAACAAGAAGTCCAAATCCCCAGCTTTATTAAAGAATTGAAATACTTTACATAAAGAAACAAAGGATGCGGCTTCACCATTTAAAAGAGGAGTATGTACCCGTGTTGGAACCATGACTCCAAAAAAACCTAACTCCGCTTTACGTAAATATGCTAAGGTTACATTAACAAATCAACAAGAAGTATTAGCATATATTCCAGGAGAAGGTCATAATTTACAAGAACACAGTGTTGTATTAGTACGTGGAGGAAGAGTTAAGGACTTACCTGGTGTACGTTACCACATTGTTAGAGGAACATTGGATACTGCTGGTGTTGAAAACAGAAAACAACAACGTAGTTCTTATGGTTCCAAAAAAGCTAAAGCAGCTAATTAATAAGGAGAACATATATGAGAAAATTAAAGCCTGAAAAAAGAAAAATTTTACCAGATCCTGTTTATAATTCACGTTTAGTAGCAAAAACTATTAATATGCTTATGTATGAAGGAAAAAAGGGATTAGCACAAAATATTATTTATGGAGCTTTTGTTAAGATTGGTGAAAAAACTAAAAAAGATCCACTAGAAGTATTTAATAAGGCATTAGAAAATATTATGCCATCTATTGAATTAAAAGTTAGAAGAATTGCTGGTGCTAACTACCAAGTTCCTACAGAAGTTTCTCCAGAAAGAAGAATTGCATTAGGATTAAGATGATTAATTTTATATGCTAGACTTAGAAATGAAAAAGGTATGCAAAATAAATTAGTTGCTGAAATTATTGATGCATCTAATGGTATTGGTGCAAGTGTTAAAAAGAAAGAAGATACTCATAAGATGGCAGAAGCTAATAAGGCATTTGCTTACTTAAGATTCTAATTTAATTGAAAGAAAGAAAAAATATGGCTAGAGAAGTAGAATTAAAAAATATCAGAAACTTTGGAATTATGGCACACATTGATGCTGGTAAGACAACAACAAGTGAACGTATCTTATTCCATGGTGGAAAAACACATAAAATCGGTGAAGTTCATGAAGGTGAAGCAACCATGGACTGAATGGTGCAAGAAAAAGAAAGAGGAATTACCATTACTGCTGCAGCTACTACAATTATGTGAAATGGTTGCAGATTAAACTTAATTGATACACCAGGACACGTTGATTTTACTGTTGAAGTTGAAAGATCATTAAGAGTACTTGATGGTGCTGTAACAGTACTTGATGCACAAAATGGGGTTGAACCACAAACCGAAACAGTTTGAAGACAAGCTGTTAAGTATCAAGTTCCAAGAATTGTTTATGTTAATAAAATGGATAAAGTTGGTGCGGATTTCTTATTTTCATTATCAACATTACATTCAGCATTAGGAGCAAAAGCATTTGCTATCCAATTACCAATTGGTGCAGAAGCTGATTTTGTTGGAACAATTGATTTAGTTACCATGAAAGCTAGAATGTATGATGGTGATGCACACGAAAACTATAAAGAAGCAGATATTCCAGAAGATATGATTGAATTAGCTAAAGAATATCGTACAAAATTATTAGAAGAAATTGTTAATTATGATGATGCTGCTATGAATAAATATTTAGCTGGTGAAGAATTAACAATTGAAGAAATAAAACATTGTATTCGTGCTGGTGTAAAAACTGCAAATTTCCATCCTGTATTATGCGGAACATCCTTTAAAAATAAAGGAGTAAAAGCATTATTAGATGCAGTTGTTGATTATTTACCATCACCATTAGATGTACCTTCAATTAAAGGATATACACCACAAAATCAAGAAGTTGAAGTACATACTGATGATTCTCATCCATTTTGTGCGTTAGCATTTAAGGTAGCTACTGACCCATTCGTAGGTAGATTAACCTTTATTAGAGTGTATTCTGGAACTTTAAAGAAAGGTAGTTATGTTTTAAATTCTACTAAAGATCAAAAAGAAAGAGTTTCTCGTTTGTTAAGAATGCATTCTAACAATAGAACTGAAATTGATGAAATTAGTGCTGGAGATATTTGTGCTGTAATTGGTTTAAAAGCAACTATAACTGGTGATACATTAACAGCAGAAGATAATGATATTATTTTAGAATCAATGAAATTCGCTGAACCTGTTATTAATTTAGCAGTTGAACCAAAAACAAAAGCTGACCAAGAAAAGATGGGTTTAGCATTACAAAAGCTAGCTGAAGAAGATCCAACATTTAGAACTTATACCGATCACGAAACTGGTCAAACTATTATTGCTGGTATGGGTGAATTACACTTAGAAATTATCGTTGATCGTTTAAGAAGAGAATTTAAAGTTGATGTTAGTGTTGGTAAACCACAAGTATCTTATCGTGAAACATTTACAACTGAAAATGTTGGTGAAGGTAAATATATTAAACAATCAGGTGGACACGGTCAATATGGTCACTGTTTAGTAACATTTACACCAAATAAAGATAAAGGATATGAATTTATTGATAAGATTGTTGGTGGTAAAATTCCTAAGGAATTTATTAAACCAATTAATCAAGGATTACAAGAAGCTATGGAATCTGGTCCTTTAGCTGGTTATCCAATGATTGATGTTAAAGCAACATTATTTGATGGTTCATTCCACGAAGTTGACTCTTCAGAAATGGCCTTTAAAATTGCTGCATCATTATCATTAAAGGATGCATCAAGTAAATGTAATCCAGTTTTATTAGAACCAATTATGGAAGTTGAAGTAACTGTTCCTGAACAATATTTAGGAGATGTTATGGGTGATGTTTCATCCAGAAGAGGAAGCATTACTGGTACTGAACAAAGAGGAAATGCCCAAATTATTCATGCACAAGTTCCATTAAAAGAAATGTTTGGATATGCAACTGATTTAAGATCATTTACCCAAGGACGTGGAAATTATATTATGCAATTTTCACATTATGAACAAGCTCCTAAATCAATTACTGAACAAATTATTGGCGAAAGACAAAAACAAAAAGCAGCTAAATAGAATTTATTGAAATTAATATTATTTAAATTTTTATTTAAAATTGTATAATAAATATATTAATGAAAAAGGTACAATATGTACCATATATAAAAAATATAGAGGGAAAAATTATGGCAAAAGAAGCATTTGATAGAAGTAAGCCCCATGTTAATATCGGAACAATTGGACATATTGACCATGGTAAAACTACTTTAACAGCTGCTATTGCTACTCACCTTGCAAAAAAAGGTTTAGCAACAGCAAAAAAATATGATGAAGTTGACGCAACTCCAGAAGAAAAACAACGTGGTATTACAATTAATACTGCACATATTGAATATCAAACAGAAAATAGACACTATGCACACGTTGACTGTCCAGGACACGCTGACTATGTTAAAAACATGATTACAGGTGCTGCTCAAATGGATGGTGCTATCTTAGTTGTAGCTGCAACTGATGGAATTATGCCTCAAACTCGTGAACACGTTTTATTAGCAAGACAAGTTGGTGTTCCAAAAATGGTTGTATTCTTAAATAAATGTGATATGTTAGATGATGAAGAAATGCAAGAATTAGTTATCGAAGAAATTCGTGACTTATTAACTTCTTTTGAATTTGACGGAAAGAATACTCCAGTTGTTCGTGGTTCAGCATTAAAAGCATTAGAAGGTGATCCAAATTGAGAATCAAGAATTGACGATTTAATGGATGCTGTTGATACTTGAATTCCAACTCCTACTCGTGATGTTGATAAACCATTCTTATTATCAGTTGAAGATGTTATGACAATTTCTGGTCGTGGTACAGTTGTTACTGGTAGAGTAGAAAGAGGAACATTAAACGTAAACGATGAAGTTGAAATTGTTGGTTTAAAACCTACAAGAAAAGCTGTTGTAACTGGTATTGAAATGTTCAGAAAAACATTAAACCAAGCTATGGCTGGTGATAATGTTGGATTATTATTACGTGGTGTTGAACGTAATGATGTAGAACGTGGTCAAGTTGTTGCAAAACCAGGTTCAATTACTCCACATACAAAGTTTGAAGCACAAATTTATGCTTTGAAAAAAGAAGAAGGTGGAAGACATACAGCATTCGTTGCAGGTTATAGACCTCAATTCTTCTTTAGAACAACTGATGTTACTGGTTCTATTCAATTACCTGAAGGAACAGATATGGTAATGCCTGGTGATCACACAAATATTTCAGTAGAATTAATTGCTCCTATCGCATTAGAAGAAGGTTCAAAATTCTCTATTCGTGAAGGTGGTCACACCGTAGGTGCTGGAACAGTTACAAAAGTTTTAAAATAATTTAAGATTAAAATAATTAAAAAATAATATGCATTCTTGCATATTATTTTTTTGTATAATAAAAAATATGAAAAATATCGCAGTATTATTAATGGGTGGAGATGGAACTAGATTCAATCAAAACAAACCCAAACAATTTTATTTATATCATAATAAACCACTATTTATTTATTGT
The DNA here is from genome assembly GCA_020024715.1 of Mycoplasmataceae bacterium. Classification (GTDB taxonomy): domain Bacteria; phylum Bacillota_I; class Bacilli_A; order Mycoplasmatales; family Mycoplasmoidaceae; genus RGIG1987. The sequence continues at coordinate 316 of JAHHTJ010000026.1, read as the reverse complement.
TTGCAAACATTTGCAAAATTTAATAACTTTATAGAAATCTGTTTAGTTATTAATACAAAATACACATCATTAATTAAAAAGTATTTGAATCTATATAAATTAGAAAATAAAATTACACTAATAGAAAAAGGTTTAACAAGAGCAGAAAGTTTGTTTAATGCTATTTGTTATATAAAAAAACAATATGATGAACCTATTAAAATTATAAGTCATGATATAGCTAGAACTTTCGTTTCAAAAAGCATTATACAAGAACATATTAATTTAAAATTAAACCCACAAACAGTTATTAACACAATCTTACCATTATCTGATT
>JAHHTJ010000025.1 GCA_020024715.1 Mycoplasmataceae bacterium | reverse complement strand
GAAACAAAAATTACTTATTTACAAAATGAAAAACAAATTTATTTTGATGATGATAGTTGTTTAAAAGCATTAAATTGATTTAATAAATATTATGGAAAAGATTTAAAGCTTGAAATATTAGTTAAAAAAATGATACCAGTAGGTTCTGGATTAGGTGGAGAAAGTACTGATGCAGCAAGTATTTTAGGTTTTTGTTTTGATTATTATCATATTATGCCAAATGATATTGATAGGAGAAACATAGCATTATTTGTTGGTAGTGATGTTTGCTTTTTTCTTGATAGATATAATTTGGCTTTTGTTGGTGGTTTCGGTGATGTTGTACAAGAAATTATTAATGTTGATATTAAATATGAATTAATTATTCCTGATAATTTAGAAATAAGTACTAAACAAATTTATGAAAAATTTGATAATTCAGATATTAGTTTTTCAAGATTCGTTGGTTTAGATAAAATATTAAAAATTATCGAGAGTCAACAATATGAATTATTATTTAATAATTTACAAGAAATAGTTTTAAATAGTAATGAAGAATTAAAGAATATATTTAATATTGTAAAAGAAAAAAATCCTAAAAACAATATAATGATTAGTGGTGCAGGTTCTACAATAATTAAACTAATAAAAGATAAGAAATATGAATAAGATAACTGATTCTGTATATGGTGAAATAATTTTAGATGAAACTGAACTTTGAGTAAAAGAAATCATTCAAACTTCAGCATTTCAAAGATTACACCACATTAAACAAATGGGTTTATGCTACAAAACATTTCCTGGTGGTGTACAAACTCGTTTTGCTCACTCATTAGGAACCTTCTATTTAGCAAAAAAATTGTTAAGTAGACATGAAATAAAAAAATTATTAACCTTAAAACAAATTAATACTATAAAAGCTGCTGCATTATTACATGATATTGGGCATGCTTGTCACTCACATGGTTTAGAATGATATTTATATGAATTAGGTTTTGAATGGTTTAAACATGAAGATTTTAGTGTAAAAATCGTAAATGATGAAAATCTAGAAATTGCCAACATTTTAAAATTAAATGGTATTTCACCATATGATGTTGGTTTATTAATACAAGCAAAACAACCAGAAAATTTTCCAAAATGAACTAGTTCTGTTATTTCTGGACAAATTGATGTTGATCGTTTAGATTATATGGTTAGAGATGAATATTATGTATTATCAACAACTAATAATATGAAAAACTTAATTACAATTATCGATAAAGTAAAAATTGATGACGAAAAAGAATTTTTTTACTATGATGAAGATGATATAAGAATTGTTAATGATTTTTTATATTCTAGATATTTTATGCACCGTGATTTATATTTGTCAGAAAGTGTTAATGCTTGATATCGTGCAATTATTCAAATATTAATAATTGCAAAAGAACTTTATTATAATAAAAATTTTATATTTAAAGATTGTTATAATTTATTGAATTTGTTTACTTTTTTATTTAAAAAACAAGAAATTAAATTAGATAAATACATGATGATTACTGATCAAACCTTTGATTTGTTTATTAAATCTTTACAATATGAGGATGATAGAATTAAAAAAATATATAATCTTTTTGAATCTGGTAAATTTGAATTCATTCCAAAAAATCATACACCAAAAGATGTAATTTTTTATGATGAAAACAAACCGATACTAATTAAGAAAAAAAATAATGAATATATAAATTATGAAAAAATTTCAGATTTATATAAAATCTTTAGCAAATAAATAAATAATATAAAATAATAGTTATATATAATTATGTGTTTAACATAATTTTTGAGACATACAAGGAAATAATATGACAAAAAAAGATGATATTAAATTAATTGATAAAGCATTTGTAATTAGCGAAAGCGAATTTAAAGATAAACCTTTTTCTACATCTCAACTATGAAAACTATTGGTTAAAAAAATGAAATTACAACATGATAATAGTGACGAGTATGTAAATTTTTATGTAGATTTATTACAAGATCCTAGATTTGTTGCAATTGGTAATGATAAATGAAAATTAAGAAATTATGTTTCCAAGGATGAATTTGATAAATTAGCTAATTCCAAATATTCTAATGTTGAATATTCAACAAATATTGATAAAGATGATGAAAAAATCATTGACACATTAATTGATGAAGATATTTTAGAAACTGATATTAACCCTGATGATATTGCGTCTGAAGAATATGTTGATGAAGACATTGAAGATTCAAATATTGATAGTATTGATGAAGAAGAACAAATAGAAGAAGACGAAGAAGAAGATGATGAATAATTTTGATGTAAAATCATTCGGAATAGTAAATGCAAGAGTCATTCTAGATAAAGCATTAAAAAATCATTATGCTATAGCTCATATTAATGCTAATAATTTAGAATGAATTAAATCAACAATTGAGGTTGCTGTTGAAACAAATTCACCTGTTATTATAGGTTTTTCAATGGCTGCTGTTAAATATATTGGTGGATACAAATGTTGTGTTGATATTTGTGTAGATATTGCAGAAGAATTAAATAAGATTAAAAAAATTCCTATTGTAATTCATTTAGATCACGGAAATTATGAAGCATGCAAAGAAGCTATTAATGCTGGTTTTACTTCAATTATGTTTGATGGTTCTAGTTTACCATTTGAAGAAAATTTAACTAAAACTAAAGATTTATTAGTATTAGCTAATAAGAATGATGTTAGTTTTGAAGCTGAACTTGGTGCAATTGGGTCAAATCTAGCAGATGGTGAATTAGCAGATATTGAAGAATGTAAAATTTTTGCTAATTTAGGAATAACTTGTTTAGCAATTGGAATTGGTAATATTCATGGAATTTATCCAGATGATTGAAAAGGATTAAATTTTGCATTATTAAATGATATTCACCATGCCACTATGAATATGCCATTAGTATTACATGGTGGAACAGGTATTAGTGATGAACAAATTCAAAAATCAATTAGTTTAGGTATTGCAAAAATAAATATTAATACCGAATGTCAATTAGCTTTTGCTAAAGCTATAAGAAAATATATTGAAAGTGAATATGATTTAGATTTAGTTAAAAAGGGTTATGATCCAAGAAAGATTTTGACTTTTGGTGCTAATGCTATTAAAGAAACTATTATTGAGAAATTAAAATTATTTGGTAGTTATGGAGTAAATAAATAATGGGATTTTCCACAGGGATAGTAGGTTTACCTAATGTTGGTAAATCAACATTATTTAGTGCAATTACAAATGTACAAGCAGAAATTAGTAATTATGCTTTTACTACGATTGAGCCAAATGTTGGAATTGTTGATTATTATGATAAAGATTTAATTTTTTTAGCAGACATTTATCAACCTAATAAAATAGTATTTTCGCAATGTAAATTTATTGACATAGCTGGTTTAATTAAAGGTGCTAGTCAAGGTGAAGGTTTAGGAAATAAATTTTTGCAAAATATTAAAGAAGTTGATGTTATTTGTCATGTTGTTCGTTGTTTTGATGATCAAGGAATTTTAAGAACTGGTGTTGATCCTATTACTGATGTACAAGTAATAAATTTAGAATTAATTTATGCAGATTTAGAGTTAGTAAAATCTAGAATTTTAAAAATTCAAAAAAAAGCAGAAAGTGGAGACAAATTAGCTAAAGTTGAATTTGAAGTTTGTAAGAAATTATTAGCAACATTAGAAGCTGAAAAATTTGTTAGAACACTAAATTTTGAAGAACACGAATTAGAAATTATTAAAACATATAATTTATTAACATATAAACCAATGTTTTATGTTGCAAATATTAATGATAATCAATTAGAAAATCCTTCGAATAATAAAAATTATTTAGAACTTAAACAATATTTAAATAAAACTCAACCAAATGCAGAGATTATTCCTTTATCATGTCGTTATGAATATGAATTATCTCAATTACACGAAGAAGAAAAAAGAGAATTTTTGAATAATCCAGATACATATCAATCAGGATTAAATAAAATTGTAGCTACTAGTTATGATGTTTTACATTACGAAACATTTTATACTGTAGGAAAAGATGAAGTTAGATCTTGATTATATAAAAGAGGAATGGATGCACAACAATGTGCAGGTATTATTCATACTGATTTTATTAAAGGTTTTGTTCGTGCAGAGATTATGAAGTTTAATGATTTCAAAATTTATAAATCTGAATCAGAAGTAAAAAATGCAGGTAAACTTTATATAGAAGGAAAAAAATATATGATGAATAATCAAGATATTGTTCATTTTATTATTAATAAATAATGAAAAAGATTAATGCATTTAAAAGTATTAATGAAAATTGAATTCAGATTATTACTGGACCAATGTTTTCTGGCAAAACTACTGAAATGTTACAAACAATTAAGAGATATTCGTATGCCGGAGTAAAAGCAGTAGGTTTTAGAAATAGTGTTGATACTAGAAATATAGAAGAATTTATTGAATCTAGAAATGGATATAAATTAAAAGCAATTAAAGTTAAGAATGCTTCTGAGATTTTAGATTATGTAATAAAACATCATTTAAAAGATGATACTTACATTGTTGCGATTGATGAAGTACAGTTTTATGATTTTTCAATAGTTGATGTCATAAAACAATTAGCAAAAATGAAATTTATTGTAATTTGCACTGGTTTAGATCTTGATTATAATGGGAATCCGTTTGGTCCAATGCCACAATTATTAGCTATTGCTGATGATGTCTTAAAATTAACTGCAGTATGTACAGTATGTGGAGGTCCTGCTACTAAAACATTTTTTTTAGATAATAAGGACACAAAAGTTAATAATCCGATTATAATTGGTGATTTAAATGAATTTGAAGCAAGATGTAATAAACATTTTGTCTACAAAAATAAAAAACAAAAACACAATGAAATTAAGTAAAAAAAATAATTATTTATTAAAAAGAAAAAAGAATATTAATAATAATGCACGAACTAATGTTTTTAACATTATTGTTGCAACATCCTTATTATGTGCATTATTATTTGGTATTGTTACTTTCTTCTATAATAAAATTGATAGTATTAATTCATTTACTACTGTATCTTACATTGGATGTAATACTTATTTAATAAATACTCATATTTATCAAATTCTTTTCTTTTTTAATCCTTTTGCTATCACGATGACAATTTTTATTAGTTTTAGTATTTTATTTAATTTATATAAATGATTAGACAATTTATTACAATCTATTTATTTAATTAGAATTTTTGGTATAAAAATTATTTTTGATAATCCTTATTTAAATCAACTTATTATTTATTTTATTTTATGTTATGGAGTTATTTGAGCTACTATTTGTCCTAATTATTTAGATATAAATACTCATTTTGGTTTTTATTTTAATAATCAATTAACAGCTGGAGCTATCATCTTTTTTATTTTTTACTTATTATTTACTTCTTATATTACATATATAACAATCAACCAAGCTGATTATAAACAAAAAAAATTAATTATTAATGGAGTATTAAGTATGAAGAAAGTTTTAATTTTAGGTGCAACAGGTTCTATTGGTAAATTGACAATAGATGTAATTGATCACTTACAAACACAATATTCAATTGTTGGTTGTAGTTATGGGAAAAATGTAGATTTAATGAAAAATATTTATGATGAACATGAATATATTCAATATGTTTATTCACCAATAACTAATGAATTAAATAATGTTTATAGTTATGATGAATTAATAAAACAAGCTAAACCAGATATTATAGTAAATGCAATTTCTGGAATTGCAGGTGTTGAAGCAACATTTATTGCATTAGAAAATAAAATCCCATTAGCGTTAGCAAATAAAGAAAGTTTAGTATGTGCAGGTAGTTTAATCTTAGATATTGCAAAGAAAAATAATATTAGCATTTATCCAATTGATAGTGAACATGCATCATTAAAATCACTTATTGATGCATATAGTAATGATGAATTAAAAGAAATGATGATTACATGTTCTGGTGGTCCTTTCTATAATTATTCTTATGACGAATTAGAAAATGTAACGTATGATCAAGCAATAAAGCATCCTAATTGAAATATGGGTAACAAAATTTCATTGGATAGTGCAACATTAATGAATAAAGCATTTGAAATTATTGAAGCATATTGGTTATTTAATACCAATAAGTTTAAACCGATATTACATAAAGAAAGTATTGTTCATGCATTAGTGACACTAAAAAATAATGCAACAATAATGTTTACATCCGTTCCAGATATGCGTTTATCAATTCAGTTAGCCATAACACAAAAAAATGAGCAAATCCCTATTGTAAATGAATTAAGTTTGCAAAAAAGAACTTTAACTTTTGATGAACTAGATGCAGATAAATGAATTAGTTTAAAAATTCCTAGTTTATATATTCAAAAATATGCAGATACAACATTCGGTACCATTATTACTCAATTAGATGAAATAGCTATTGAAAAATTTGCTAATAATCAACTTAAATTTACTGAAATTGTTCCATTTATTATGGAAAATTATCAAAAATTTCCAATTGAAAAATTACGTGATTTTAATCAAATAAAAAATTTAATCAATCAAATAAAAGAAATGTATAGCAATTAGTATGACTAAAGAACAAGTTTTATGATTATCTAAAATTACAAATTTTGATTCAAATTTAGAAGAAGAAATAAAAAAAAATTATTAATGGGGGGGGGTTTGGCCAACTCTTAACAAAGAAGTTAAGGCAAAATAAAAAAAGCAAAAAAAAAATCTTCTATGCTAAAGAAATTCACGAACTTACCCAACAACGTAATAT
>JAHHTJ010000024.1 GCA_020024715.1 Mycoplasmataceae bacterium | reverse complement strand
AACTCCTTACTATTTTATTTAGTAAGAAGTTTTACATAAGATTTGGACTACTCCCCTAAATGCTTCTAATTTATCATATTCGATTGTAAAACTTGCAGCAAAACCAGCATAAACACCTACAACAAAACCAAAAATAGCATTAAATGTTGAAAAAGTTTACTTATATATTGATACATAAACAATATTTACAATAGAAAAAAATAATAAAATAAAGATTAATATTGTTGAAACATACAATAGAAATTGTATATATTTAGTTTTAAATTTATCTTTATACATTCTAATATATTAACACATATAAATATATTCTATATATTAATCAAAATTGAATTTGAAAGTTTTTTCTCATGAAAATCTATTATTACCAAAATGTCCATAAACACTTGTTTTTGAATAAATTGGTTCTTTCAAATTTAATACTTCTATAATTTTTGTTAAATTTAACCCATAAAAATTCTTTAGTATTAAATTTTTTAAAGTTTGATAAGATAACGACGAAGTATTAAATGTATTAATAATAATATCATCAGGATATTCATTACCAATTTCTCATGCTAAACCAATTTCACATTTATCAGCTAGTTTATTATAAACAATATTTTTTGCTATTCATCTAGCTAAGTAAGCACCAGTACGATCTACTTTCGTATAATCTTTACCACTAAATGCTCCCCCGCCATGTTTTGTCATTGTACCATATGTATCAACTTGTAATTTTCTACCAGTTAAACCAGTATCACCAATTGGTCCACCAATAATAAAATCACCACCTTGATTAACATTTATTAAATCATTATTTATAGATAATTTATAAATTTTCAAAACATTATGTACTTCTTGCTTAATTGATTTAGTCCACACTTCTTTTTCTTTTGTGTTATTAAATTTTTCATGTTGAATAGCAAGAATAATCTTTTTTAGCTTAAATTCATCCTTGTATTTATGAATTTCAACAAGTGATTTCATGTCAGATTTAATATGATCAATTTTTTTATTAACTCTGATATCTTCAAGTTTTTTTAATAATGCATTTGCTATATCATATTGAATGGGTAAAAAATTCTTAGTTTCATTAGTAGCATAACCATAGGTTATACCTTGATCACCAGCACCATATATTGCACCTTGTTTATTTACTTTTTTTGCAATATCTGTTGATTGTTTATTAATATTACAAATAATTGTAAAAGTATTTTCATCATAACCTAATGGTTTAATTACTTTTCAAACTTCATTTTCTACATTAATATTAGCTTTAGTTGTAATTTCACCAGAAACAACAATTAATGTATTAGCAGCCATGACTTCACAAGCAACTCTACTTTCTGGATCAATTTTTAAACATGCATCTAAAATATGATCTGATATCTGATCACAAATTTTATCTGGGTGACCTTTTCCTACACTTTCTGCTAATAAAATTTCATATTCTTTATTCATAATTTTTCCTTTAATTTCCAAAATCTTGATACATTACGTCATCAAATGCAATAGCTTGATTAGATATTTGATATTTGGTCAAAGGTAATTCAACACAAGTATTTGGTGTAATTTCAAAATTAATATTTTTTGGTATTTTATAAATATAATTTGATGGATTAATCGTATAAATGTTTTCAAATCAATTATTATATGCATTATATTGCTTTAATGTTGTGTTTGAAGGAAAACTATATGATGTTTGTGTAGTAAATCAATTTACCCCATTAGTTCCACCAGTAATGTTAGCACCATACTTAGTCATTACTTCGCTTGCAAATGTATTAATATTTAATCATGGATCAACATATAAATTATATGAAAAATTTTGCATTGTTCCATATTTATATACACCTTGATTATTTGCTGAACCAATAAAATCACTTGAATTATATGTTTTTGGATTTCAAGGATCATTATTATTATTTTTATTAGTACTTGTTGATCAATAATAATATGGACATGAAATTTTTTGATTTTTACCTTCAATTAAATCAAGCAACAATGGATGTTTTTTAAAATTTGTTAATAAAAAGTCATATGAATTTTGATAATTAACATTTACACCATCAAAATTAACTGCTTCTTGTTGATTATATCCTTTAAATGATGGATTTGCATCATTTCCATTTAAACATAAATCATACATAAATTTATAAGCAGCTTTAGTTAAATTTTTTGGCAATGATGCATTAATACCAACTGTATCTAATGCAATCATAGTATATTTTGGATGAACAATATGAAATGTTGTTGGAGTTAAAGCATTTCATTGATTTTGGGTTAAGTAATCACCATAGTTTCCACCCATTGCTGTATATAATGCATCACCGTTATAACAAAATCCACCATGTAGTTGTGCATTATCTAATTCATTAATAACACCAGCACTAGATAAAGAACGATAAATTGGATTTTTTCCTAAATATTTTGAAGACATATATTTAGAAAAATATTGAAAAGTATTTATCATACCATTAATAGATGAATTGCTAGAAATTGGATTAGTAATTGGAGTGTTATCTCCATTATTAAATTCAATACTACCAGCTATAGAATAAACTGATTGAGGGCTTGTTACCATACCAACTTTAGGTTTTGATTTAATAGAATGAAATCAAGAATTATGTTGAATAACAGACATAATCTTTGTTCAAGGTTGTACACCATTTAACTGGTTTAAACCATATGTACCAGTCATATTCTTTGCTCCATATGTTGTATAAGCAAAAATGTAATTTTGAAAGAAATATGGTAAATCATAATCAAAAATATCAATATGTTTAATATTATTAAAATCGCAATGCAAATAAATTTGTGTAATATCTCCAATAACATTTGGTGACATTAAATTACAAATACTATATTTATATTCTGTAGCATAAGCTTCTTTCTGTGTTAATTTTAAATTATTTCCATCAAGTGTATAAGGAATATGATACTGTTTATTTTCTTGTGCTAAATTAACTTGTATCGGTAAAATTCCATTTGTAATAGGAATAAATTGATTATTTAAGTAATAACCTAATTTCATTCCATCTTGATTAAACATTGCATAATCTAAAGGTTTAATTAGACCTAATGAAATTAATTGTGCTGCTTCATAATCTGTGGGTACTCCAATACTTATTTGATTATTAGCATACATTGCTGGTAATTGATTATTTAAATTGTAATAAGTATATTGAACATTAATTCCAGGAAATTGTTTAGAAATACTTTTACTCATCTGATTTTGTAACTTTATTGATTCATAATCACCAAAATTGCCAAAGATTAATGTTTTATCATTTTTTATTGTAGCTACACCAAAAATTGTACCAATAATTGCACCAGTCATTCCTAATGTACAACAACCAATTAAAAGATTTTTAATTCACTTACGCATTTCTGTTTTCCTTTCGATGTTTATTGTGATTAAATTTAATCTTATTCATTGTTATAGTATGCATTTTTTGCATAACTAGTTTTTTATCTTTTTTCTTTTTAATTGTTTCTTTACCAGCAGTAATAGAAGTTTTAATAATAATTATTGCAAAAGTAATAAACATTACAATTGCTCCAAAAGTAACTGCTCATACTTGAATACCTTTATTCATAGTATATAAATTTACTGCTATTACTGATACTTTACCTTCTACAAGTGATGTAATTACATAGTCATCAAAACTTTGAGTAAATACGATTGCAGAAGATAAAAAGATACTTGGCAATAAATAAGGAATAATGATTTTTCAAAATGTTTGAATTCTAGTATATCCAAGATCTTGACTAGCTAATAATAAATTCATATCAAATTTTTGTAATTTTGGATAAATAAATACTATTGCATAAGGTGTGGCAAAAGAAATTTGAGCAAAAATAATAGTTAAATACCCATAACCAAAACCCATTGGAATTCATGTAAAAGAAAATAAGATAACTAAAGCAATACCATTAATTACACTTGGAATTGCAATTGAAATATTTGATAAACCTAAAACTAATTTACTATATCCTTTTCAATTAGATCACATTCCAAAACATACCATTACAGCTAGAATAACACTAATTGGTACAACGATTGAAGCAACAATTAATGAAGCTACCAACGAATGTGTAAATGCTGTATTATAAAATAAAGTTAAATAATTAACATCGGTTCAATGTCCAAATTTTGTATTTACATTCCCTTTAATCGGACTACCTTGGTTAAATGATAGAAAAATAATAAAAATTAAAGGAATATAAATTAAAGCTAAAATGATTAAAATATATCATTTACTAAAAAAACTTTTTCAGTTAAATCCTTTTTTATTCATTGATTATTCCTTAATAGCTACATCGCCTTTATTTAAGATATCATTAGAAACATCGCCTAAATAAAGTTGTGTTTGTTCATTCTTTTTATAGTTAGTAAAATAATAATTTAATTCTTCTTCTGTTGTTAAATCATTAACAACTTTTATTTGATTAATATTTTCTAATACGTTTTGAATTGTATCTTTTTCAAAATAAAAATCAACTCGTTTCAATTTTGAATTAATCAAACGTTTCTTTTCTTTTCTAGAAATATAATTAAATGAATAAGTATAATAATTTGAATTTGGAGTTTTTGCTTGTAATTTCTTTATTCCTAATTTAATTCATTTTGGTACCTTAACAATCAAAAATCATAGTGCTAAAATAATTGCAACAGACACAATACTAATTACACTTGCTCTTGATAATGATAATTTATTATCTAAACCTAATGAACCTTGACTATAAATAAGTCCACCAAGTAATTGAGAGTTAGAAGCATTATTCATATATGCACTAACAGAAATAATCATCATTGAAGGAATAAATACTAGGGTAATTCCAGATAACAATGCATTTTTTGTATATGGTAAAACGATTTTAAAAAAAGTTTTAATTTTACCAGCTCCTAAATCCTGACTAGCTAAAACATAATTATTAGGCATTCCTTCTAATACTTGATAAATTGGTAAAATCATCAATGGTAAAAAAATATAAACATAACCTAAAATAGTATATTGATCACCATAAGTTGAATTAATAGCTCCATTTAAAATATCAAACATTGTACTTAATCCAATTAGTTTAAATAATGTACTACTTCAAATTGGACTAGTAATAACTAATAAAGCAAATGCTTTAAAAATTTTACCTCTATTTAAAGATAATAAGTAAGCAAACGGAAAACCTAAAATAATGCAAATAAAAGTTGTTGCTAATGAAGTTAATAATGTTCAACCAATAATTTGTCATGTTGTTAATGTCATGACTTTTCAATTAGCAGCTTCACCTAAATTATAATGAGGAACAAAAGCATAAACAATAATAATAATTGTTGGCACAATGATTAATATTAAGGCAATAATAAAGAATGGTAACATTAATAAAAATTTTGTGCTAAATACTGATTTTACAATTTTGTTATTGTACACTTGTTGGTTCTCCTTTCTTCATAATATGTAAATCTGTAGAATCTCATTTTAATCCAATAGTTTTATTTACTTCTACTTGATTAATTGATTCAACAGTTAATTGTTGTTTATCAACAGTTTCACAAACTACTTGTCACATTAAACCTTTATATAAAATTGATTTAACTGTAACATTAATAAATCCTTCATTTTGATTCACGACATCAAAATCCTCAGGACGAATTAACACATCTACTACTTCATCCTCAGAAGCAATTCCTTGATCTTCTTCTCTATAAGGAGTATCAATATTTAAACAATGTACAATTCCATTCTTTTTTATAATTCCATCAAAAATATTTGCAATACCAATAAAATTTGCAACCCATGCACAATTTGGAGAATCATAGATTTCATCTGATTTTCCAATTTGCATAATTTTTCCATAGTTCATAACAATGATACGATCACTTAATGTTAATGCTTCTTCTTGATCATGAGTTACTAAAATAAAAGTAATTCCTAATTGTTTATGAATTCTTTTTAATTCAATTTGCATTTGTTTTCGAATTTTTGCATCTAACGCAGATAATGGTTCATCTAATAATAAAACATCTGGTTCTACAACAATTGCTCTAGCTAACGCAACTCTTTGTTTCATACCTCCAGATAAATCACTAGGATATTTTTTTTCATTACCAGTTAAACCAACTAAATTAATAGCATTCATTGCTCTTTCATAAATTTCTTTTCTAGTAAGTTTTCTACTTGTAAATCTTTTTTCGGATGCTTCTTTTCTATCGTCAGCAAAATTTTGTCAATAAGTTAGCTTGTAATCAATATCTTCCAATTGATCATATAGTTTTTGTAATTCTTTGTCAATTGGTGCTTTTAACTTTAAAGCTTTTTCTAAAGATACAATTTTTTCTTTAATGTAATCTGCATCTTCAGATTCATTACGATTTTGGTGCAATGTATCTTTATTTAATGCTTTATCATAATCATCATACAAAATATTAATTTCATTTAATATTTGTACTTTATTTAAATTACCAACTTGTTTTAATAAAGCTGATGAATTATATTTTAATTTAGTTTTTTCAATTTTTTGTTCAACTACCTTACGATTTTTTTCAATTTCTAAAATCTTTTTTTCAGCAGTTTTTTGATTTTTAATATATTCGTTATCGATTACTTGTTTTTTAGCGTTATATTTAGCTACTCATTTTGGATTAGAATCTTCACCGATATATTTCTTTTTGTCATTAATTTTTAAGATTTTAAGTCCATAACTAATATTTTGAAAGATAGTCATGTTTGGAAACAATGCATAATCTTGGAAAACAGTAGCTGATGGTCTTTTATTAATGGGTATATTCTTTACATCAATATTTTCAACAATAATACGACCATATGTTGGCTTTTCAAATCCAGATACCATTTTAAGCATTGTTGTTTTTCCACAACCTGATGGACCTAATAAGGTAATAAATTCACCTTTTTTTATCGATAAGTTAAAGTTTGAAACTGCAACAAATCCATCATCATATGTTTTATTAACATCTTTTATTTCAATAAAGTTATTTCCCATTCGTTTTTTTACTCCTAAATATCAACCTCTATTTCTATTTTTTATACAAATATTT
>JAHHTJ010000023.1 GCA_020024715.1 Mycoplasmataceae bacterium | reverse complement strand
ATAATTAACACCAAAATTTTACATATTCATAAATGTTTTATAAAAAACTAGTAATTTTTATTTTATTTATATGATTATTATTATTTTTTTTATGAATAAAGAGTTTAATAATAAGTAAATTAACACCCTTTTTTTACATAAAACAAGATAGATTATTAAATTGCAAATTGGAGTATTTATGAAAATTAAAACCGTTTTAGATTATGAAAACTTATTTACTCATTGTTCGTTAGCTGGAACCACTGGTAGTGGTAAAACAACTTATATGAAAGCTATCATTCAAGATGTTTTAGTTGTACATAAAAATAACAATATTTTATTTATTGATGGAAAGAATGATCATAACTTAAAAGAATCTTTAGAATCAATTGCATTAAATAATGATTACAAATTTCTTTATTTTTCAAATGCAATAAATAGTGAATCAAATTTTAATTATCATTGTTTGCAAAATAAATCTTTTATGGAAATCAAGGAAATAATTAATCGTTTAAGAATGAAAGATATAAGTAATGTTTCACTTGGTGCAAATTATTATTTAACGCAAAGTAATAAATTATTATTTCTAATTGTGAAAATGTTACTTAATAATCAAATTGATGTAAGTTGAAAAAATTTAGATTTTTATTGTAATAAAAATAATTTAAAAACGATTATTTTAGATGAGTATAAATCTGAAATGTATAGTTTTAATGATGATACTTATAATGATGCATTAGCTTTTATTAGAAGTTTTAGCGAAGAATATAAAAGCACTAGTAATGATATGAGTTTAAATACTATTTTAAAAAATAGTTCTAATCAAATTATTTTGATTTCCTTGGATTTATTAAGTTATCCTACAACTTCTAAACAATTAGCACAAGCTATATGTTTAGATTTAAGACAAAGTATAAGATATAAAACTTGTGATCTATTTTGTTTCTTAGATGAATTTGGAAGTTATATTAATCAAGATTTAAAAACTATTTTAGAACAAGGAAGAAGTTATAAGGTTAGTTTGATTCTAGCTTATCAATCATTAGCACAAATTGATAAAGATAACTTTAAGAATATTGTTTTTGATAATACGAATAATTGATTTATTTTTCATATGAAACATGAAGAATCTATTAAAGAAATGGTAGCAATTTTTGGTATTAGATCAGGTTTAGAATTTAATTATTCTTTGAATTTAAAAAATAAAAATATGGTTAATAAGTATGTTGGAGTTAGACAAGCAAATATGAATGTTGTAGCTGTTAATGATGTTAAAAACTTAAAACCATTAGAGTGTTTTATTAAAACGGTTAAAGAACCTGGTTATCTTAGTATGGGTATTGAATTAGAAAATAAATAATTTATTTATAGTTTGTTTATATTATTAAATCATTTTATCTTCATTTTTTATTTTTAGAAACTTATTTAATTTATCAGTAATTATCTTTGCTCTTTTATTTTTAAATTCATCATATTTAGCTTTAGCTATTAAATATAAAAATACACTTCTAATGATGAGTCAAATCACTAAGAATATTAATCCAATATTACATAATCATAGTATTGTTCCAACAGCAAAATACATAACTATTTCACCATTAGCATTATGATCAAAAGCTAATAATTGATTATTAATATAAAATCCAGTTTTATAAAGAATTTTAGTAGCAATAATTATGTATGCAATAACTATTATTAGTAATGCACATATAATACAAACATAAATTAATCTTCATATTGATAAATAATATTTTCTCTGAGCTTTAATTAAATTTAATTCATTTTCTTGCTCGGTATTTGTTATTATTTTTCCTTCTTTAAGTTCCATGTTTTTTTCCTTTGTTGTTTATCAAAAATTATTAAATTCTTTTGATGGAAAAGAATCAATTTCATTGTTTTCTTCAAAATTATAATTTTGTTTTTCAGTTTTTCATTTAAAAATAAATTTTTCAATGGGGCAAGTTTTACCAGATTTAATTTTTTCAATTTTAAAATTATTAAAAAAGTTAGGTAATTCTTTTTCTAATTTAGGAATAATCTTATCATTTATATATCTGTTAGGTTTATTATTTAAACCTAAAAAATCTTTAAATTTTTCAAATGTAAATTCTAATTTTTCTAAATTATAAAATTCTTTTATTTTTTTATAAATGATTAATGAATATTTTGACTTTATTTTTTTAATATCGTTTCAACTTAAAATTGAGTAGTTTTTAATAATGTTATTTACGATTCATAAGAATTCATTATTTACTCTTAAAACTAATTTTTGTTTATTTTTATCTGCTTCAAATTTCGTAAAAAAACTAAACATAATAAATTTATCATTTTCTTCGTTTGAAAATGCTATTCTTTGAGTTAATAATTTATCAGCTGCAATTTTTAAATACTCAAACATTTCTTCTTTATTTAAAACGATACCAACTTTTTCTCTAATTTCTGAAAACGTTAAGGTAACTTCTTTGTCCCCCTTGTCTTTAACACTGATTAAAAAATACATTCAAATTCTAAATTCATTAGCAGTTAATTTACTAATGTTAATCTTTTGAAAATCGTTATCATATTTAACAGTTAAGTTTTTATTTTTACTAGACAACTTCATATTAATACTAACACCTAATTAATTATTATGTATGTTAATATAATACTTTATAATTTTTATTTATTTACACCTTTTTTATTTTTTTGTATGTAAGTTGTAATTATATTTATTTTTTTATTCTTTTATATGTATGGACTTTGACATAAAAATGATTTAACTAACTACCTTATTGAATATAATTTTTATTACCATTTATTTTCTAATAAAATAATATTAAGAATCTATGATAAACGATTTAAACAAATAATTGAAAAAAGGTTAATAAAAAATGGCAATAAAAATTAATGCTAAACCATTTAAAGCATGAGAAAAACAACTTGAAATTTTAGATGGATGATTTAATAAAAAAATAAATAAAGATCCTGATGTTCGTCGTAGAGCTGAAAAATATTTAAAGGATTATAATTTTCAAGTTTGTGTAGATGCGTTTGCTCCTTTATTATGAAAAAATTTTAATGATGGTGTAAGTGAAACGGATTTAAAATTTGATGAAAATTTTAACTTTAATGATTTAGAACTTCTTTATAAATTTGATTGCTATCTTAAAGATGTGATTAATACAAAAATTGAAATATTTGAAAAAAAATTAAAAACTGGAATCATTTATCATTTAATGAGTAAATTAAAAGATATTTATTTTCGTTCTAATAGTAATTTACCTCTTTTCCCTTTTATTTCACTTGATAATGATTCTACAGACTTAATTAAAAGATTTGTTTTTAGAAGAAACGAATTTAAAACTAACAAAAAATATTTTTCATTTATTAAGAGATTATTAACTCCTTTTAACAAGTATGATTCCATTTATGCTGATTATGATACATTTTATTTTTCTAAAATTCATACTAATTATGTAGAACTTGATAAAAATGAAAGAAATTCAAGTGATAATAAGACAAACAGAGAAAGATTTAATAGCTATTATTTAGGATCATCAGCAACTAATGATTCAAAATTAGAAATTAATTATAACAATAACATTCACAGTCTTGATTATAGTGATTTTTTAACATATATTAAAGATGAGTATCATAAACCTGGACAAAATGATGTAGATTTTTTATCTGACACTACATTTGCTTTATTATCCAAATCATTTATACCATTATATAAGTCATTAACTGTTCTGCAACTTGGGGATGTAATTACTTTGTTTTCAAAATTTAATGAAAAGCTTCAATTAAAAATTATTGAAGAACATTTTAGTTCATTCACTTCTCATTCAATTGTACAAAATGCTAATGATACTTTAAAAATAAGTTTATTTCTTTCTTTTGCTAGAACATTTAAGCATTTAAGGAATAAAATTGCTCATTACAATGTAATTTTTAATTTTTGAAGTTTTTTTCAACCAAATAAAAGAGAACAATTGATAAAGGAAAATAATATATATAAAGATACTAATTTAAAGTGATATGTTAATAAAGATTTATGTGATTTGTTAAATGAAAAGATTTTAAATAAAAATTTCAATTCTAATATTAATTCTAATTATTTCATAGATTTATACAATAATCAAAAAAATGATAATTTTTATTATTTAAATAAATTAGCAGAAATAAATTTATTAGTTTATTGCAACCTTACTACAAATAATAATGATGTTGAATGAAGTAATCAATGAAAAACAAATAAGACATTATGATATATTCCCTTATTTTTGTTAAATGATTCAATTCATTGGTTAAATATTTTTATAGGTAATAAAAATACTTTTGAAGAGGAAATTAATAGTCTTTTAAATAGTCAATTTTCAAAATTATCAGAAGAAATTAAAAAAAGATTAAAAGATGTTCTTTTTGGAAAAATTTTTTATATTTATGAAAAGAAATAGAAAGAATACAAAAAAATATTACAAAAATATACAAAAAAATATTACAAAAAAATACAAAAAATGTATAAAAAAATATTATAATAAATATGACTTGCCCGGAGGGGGAAACACTCCGTTAAGGTTAAACGAGATTAACCATGTGCGACTATAAGTCATTCTCAGTGAGAACCTTATAGTCGTTTTTTATATAAAATCCTTACATTATTAAAATAATTATTTAATTTATGATGAATAAAGAATTTAAAACAATGTTTCATAAATCTTCTAACAAAAAGATTATGAAAGAAAGAAAAGCATATACAAAATATGATTTAATGAGATGATTAAATTACAACAAAAAAAGTATAAACCTTGATGAAATAAATGATGTAATTTTATCTGATATTAATTGTTCAAAAATTGACTTATTTAAGCTAGAAACTTTTAAAAAATGATTTAATAGCTATTTTATTGAAAGCATAGAAAAATATAACCAAAAGCAAAAAAGAAAAGATAGGAAAATTACCAATGCTTTTGATCATTATTTAAAAATTAAAAATGTCGGAATAGCTGAATATTTATTAATTGGGTTTGGAAATGAAAATGATTTTAAAGATGTAAATAAAGATGAAAGATTTAAAAATTTTTGAATTGAATATCATAAAAATATATTTAATTTTTTAAAGGAAAATATACCGAATTTTAAAATCTATTTTAGTTGCTTACATTTAAATGAGAATTCACCATTTATATATGTAATTGGAACTCCCATTATTTTTGATAGCAATAGTAAGAATGGATTAAATATTAAAGTTAGTTCTAGTATGATATGGACAAAAACATTTCTTCAAAATATATGGAAAAATATATCAATTTTTAACAATTATTGATTTAATATTTTTCTTAAAGTTTTTTTAAATAATGATTCAATTATAAAACAAACTTAATAGCTATTCTGTAACTAGTACTTCATTATCTATATATGGTTGGATTCTAAAATTTATTTTAGTTGTTTACATTTAAATAAACAATTACATTTGCTTCAATATTATAAGATATAATTTTAATTAACTTATATGAATATTATTACTACTTTAGAAATTAATTATTTAATAACTTTAGATAAAAATTAATAAATAATTCGTGAAATGTTCTAGATAATTTTTATTTATTTAAAAAATAATTATTTCATAAATTTATAATTTGAGTTTTTTGTGAATCAGTTAATTCAATTTGATAAAATTCTGCAAATCGATATATTTCATTCACTGAATCACCGAAATCAAATAAGGCATCCATACCATATTTATTATGTACATATTCAATAAAAATAGGATACAAATTTTTTTGTAGCTTCCTTCAAAAACCAACTAAAATAACAATAGTATTAGTTTCTTTTCCGCAAATATTTCTATAATAGTAGTTATGAAAACCTCAATTATTTTCTAATTTTTCTCAATCACTCCCTGGTATTTGTTTAAATTTCGATTCTAAAAGCAAATAGCCGATTGCTATTTTATTTTTAATAATAAAATCTGGTGTCATATGGTATTTATTTTTAGGATTAACAGGTACAAATTTTATCTCTTGTTCTAAAGCTTTAATCTCTTCTTGAAGTTTTTTATAAACGTTTGTATTTTTTTTATAATGTTTTGCTTCTTGTTTTAAATTGACTAAAAGTTGTTTTAATTCTGTAATTCCTAATATTTTTAATATTTCTGATATAAATGTTTCTCCAACTTTTTTTCCTTCATTTGCTCGAGCTCCTTGTGTTTCAGCAGTAAACTTTTCTATTCCTTGTTTCATATAATTCCTTGTTTCACAAATCAATAAACCTAAATATTATTGATTTTATCACACCACTTGGAATATGTGAAGTCTCATTAGCTTCTCCTAATTGTTTTACTGAAAATGCTTCACTTTTTAATTGAAATTTATTTTTAGTAAGTTTACCTAATGTCATACACGTTTTCTTCAGTGAGCAATGTCCTTTATCTCCTATTTTGTAACCTTTATCAACATACCACCTTCTTTGATATTTTCCATTTTTAAATCTAACTACTCTTTTATCTCCACTAGAACCTATTTTTTTAAATTCTTCTACGTGTTTAATTCAATCTTCATATTCTTTTTTGGTAATATCTTCTCATTGTGTCTCATATGTAGGTTCTCTCTTATTAGTAGATAAATCAATTTTTACATTGCTATAAAAACCTCCAGATTTATTTTGGGGAAAATTGTAAGCGCCAAAACAAGCAACATTCAAATATCCTTTTAATTTCATGTTAACTTTTAAAAATTGAAATAATAAAGATGATGCCGGATTTTCTATATATCAAAATTTAGGTTTAAAATACTTTATTAACTTTACAGAATTAATTGCACATTTTTCTCCTAATCTTTTAACAAATAATTGTTTCTCTGCATTTAATTTTCTTGTGAAACCATGTTTTAATTTTTCAAATTCTTCAATACTTCTCTCAATTAATTTTGAATTTTTATCTTTTCTTATCTCCTGTTTTCAAAAGCAAGTGCCTCCACCAACCATACTTAAAACATTACTAAAACTTTGACATAAAGTAGAACTTAAAATGATGTCGGGTTTAGGATATCTTTTCATTACTTCCACAATATTGTCAATAGATAAATCTTGGTTAATGTAATGCTGAAATGAAACATCTAATTGTCCTCTAAAACTCTCTTTATGTGTTTCTACAACATCAAAAGTATAAACTACAAAATATTTTTCAAGATTATCTTTGATAATTCAGCGAGATAATGAATTACAACCACCACCAAATAAATCTCAAATTACTATTTTTCTCTTAAATTTGTTTAAAAATAAATCTAATTTTTTTTCTTTCATCATTTTCCAATAAATTATTTTTCCATAGCTAAAAACATTAATAATAATTATCTAGTTGGTTTAAATTAATATAGAAATAAATCATATCAAATTTATTCTAACTATACATAATAAAATAAAACCTTTCAGAGTATTATTTTAATAGATACATATTTTTAAATAACATATTATAAACATT
>JAHHTJ010000022.1 GCA_020024715.1 Mycoplasmataceae bacterium | reverse complement strand
AAATAGATATAAGTAAATTTCTAGATGAATATGAAGAAATGATAAATATATTCCAATTAGATTCATTATGAAAAGAAAAAGCTAGTAAATTATCTGGAGGGCAACAACAAAGATTAAATTTATTTATTTCTTTGTTAAATCATCCAAAAATTTTATTATTAGATGAATATGTAACTGGACTTGATATTAAAGCTAAAGAACAAATTGAAACCTTTTTAGTTAGATATGTAAATAAGCATGAAATTACTTTATTATTTATTAGTCATGAAGTAAATGGATTAATGAATTTTGCAAATCGTTATATTGTTATTGATAATAAAAAAATTGCAGTTGATTTAACCCGCATACAAGTAATAGAACAATTTGAAAGTATTAGTAATTTTATAAAACACTACATAAATTAATTAATTTATAGTAAGATAAATTAATAGTAGAATATAGGATATTAAAAATATGGAATCAAAAATTATAAAAAAATTATCAGTTAATTTTGATAAGGAAATTATTGTTGAACGTGTTTTAATTGATAAAGAAATTGTTCAAATGCATCAAAACCGTTTAACTGAACTATATAAAGATTTACCAGAAAACGAAAAGATTTCTAAGATTGATCAATCATTAAGAGATATTATTTTAAAAGATAATTTCTTTAATAAAATTATGGAATTTATTGTTCCTTATTATGAATTTGATATCAGTAAAAAAGATCTTGATGAAAATATTAAAACATTAAAACAAAACTTTCCTCAAAGAAAAGATGATATTTTAAACCAAATTGCTGAAAGATCAATCCAAAAAGCTTTAATTTTTAAAGACTTACAAAAACAATTTAATTTAACTTTAACCGAAAAACAAATTGAAGAAAATTTATCTCAATCAGCAAGTAATATTGGAGAAAATTTTGAAAAAATTAAAGCAGATAAAGAACGTTATGATTCTTTAGCTAGTTTATTACAAGATGAATATATCATTTCATTTTTACTAAGTAAATTTCCATTAAGAGTAAATTTACCATATGACTGACAAACACACCAAATTATGTTATTTAGAGTTCCTAAACAACAAGCTGATGCGGATGCAACAATCATTGATAATTCTTCTGAAGAAAAAAAATAAATTAAGAAAATTTAAAATAAAAACACACTGTATCATATAAGGTATGAACTAATACAGGATACATAATTTTTCTAAATTGAATATTATTAGAATTAACGTTAAATAATTTGCTAAATTGATTTGCAAATTCTTCAACGTTATTTTTTGTGTTATCATCAGAATAAACAAAACAAACTTCTGAAATTTTTTCGTTTGTTTTTTCAATTCTATGATTTACATAAGTACATATTTTTTTAAAACCTTTTTCGTAATTTCTTACTAAAGTTTTTAAGACGTTTTTTTTGTCAAATTGAATAATTGGAACAATTGCTAATTTATCTAAAATTTTAATAAATCCTTTTTTAATTCTTCCTCCTTCATTTACTCCACATAAATTTCTACACATAATATATTCTTCACAAGATGCATTTTCTTTAGCAATAATTGTTTCAACATCTTCTTTGGTAATATCTTCATTATTTTCAATTTTATTCAAAATACTTCTAGTCATTTTCTCGATTGAATATCCAGCAGCTAAAGTATCAAATATTCATAATCTATCTTTAAAATCATCTTCTGTATCAGTCATCATTTTTAATGTTTTATATTGTGAAGATAACATACTACTTAAACATAAATAAATTACTAAATCATATGATTTTAATAATGTTTCTATCTTATCAAAAAAACTACCAATTTTGGTGGTTGATGTACGATAATATTTTTTTTCATCTGCACTTTTTACAATTGTTTCTATTGAAATATTTGAGGTAATATCTTCAACATTTTTTCCATCTGGAGTAGTTAACCCTAAAGGTAAAATATACACGTTATCAAGTTCAGGATTACCATTTGAACCTAAGGTACAAATAGAGTCAACTAAAATAGCTATTTTTTTCATTATTTATTTACTCTTTTTTCTAAAAAATTATTTTTTAAACTAAAATAAATATACAATATTTATCAAATAAATTATAATAAACATAAGTTTAATTAAACATTGGAGAAATGATAATATGACAGAATTAACTAATAAAGTTGAAATTGCGGGAGATATTACAAACATTAGAAAAACAGATAATGGTTCAGTATTTGCTCAAATTAACCAAGATTTTACTGGACACGATGGAAATCCTCATAAACGTTTTTTTAGATTTTATATTCGTAATACAAATTTCCCAAAATTTGAAAAAATTTTAGCTGAAGATGTTAAAGCAACAATTATTGGAAAATTAGACGTTTTTAAATCTAAATTCGGACCAACATTAATGATTGATGTTGAAGATATTCAATTAATGTAGTAATTTTTCTTTACTTATTATATATATAAGGAACTTACAAAATGAGTAATGAGATTAAAGTTAATCAAGAATTAAACTTTGCTTCTAGTATTGTTTTGTATGATTCAATAGCAGAAAAATTTAATATCAAATTAGCAAAACTAGTCATCAGCAATGATGGCTTTTATATTGAATTTAATACTAATGAATTAATATCAAGTAATGATTTAGATGCAATCGAACAATCATGTTTAAATAAAATTAAAGAAAATAAATCAATTGTTTTAAGTACTAAAAAAGTTACTTTAAATAAATATGAAGAATATTTTAAAAATACAAATCCAAATTTAAATTATCAATTTTATGAATTCGATAAACAAATTATTTTTAATTTTGGTAATGAATTAAAAACTGAATTTAACACTAAGCAAATTCATTTTTTTAAAATTTTAAGTATTGGTGGAACTAAATGATTAAATGATGATAAAAACGAAAATTTAGTTCGCATTAATGCAATTGCTTTTGATAACAAAGAAGATGGTAAACAATTTCTTCTAGAACAAAAAGAAAGAAGAGAAAGAGACCATAGAAAGGTTGGTGAAGATTTAAAAATCTTTACTTTAAATCCTTTAGCTGGACAAGGTTTACCAATTTGATTACCAAGAGGCTTTGCTTTAAGAGATGCAATTAGTAAATTTATCAATAAAATTGAATTTAAATATTTATTTAATGCAGTTGCTACACCAATTTTAGGAAGTGTTGAATTATATAAAACTAGTGGTCATTATTTTCATTATAAAGAAAATATGTTTCCAGAAATGCATTTAGCAGACGGAGAAGATTTAATCTTGCGTCCTATGACTTGTCCTCATCATGTATTGGTATATAAAAATGCTATGAGATCTTATCGTGATTTACCAGTTAGATTAAGTGAAGATTCAATTCTTCATCGTTATGAAGCAAGTGGTGGATTAACTGGTCTTGAAAGAGTTAGAATGATGGATCTTGCTGATATTCATATTTTTGCAAGACACGATCAAATTAAATCTGAAATTAAAAGAACTTATGAAATGTTAAAAGAAATTCATAAAACTTTAAATATTGAATTTTCATCAGTTGATCTATCTTTACATGATGCAAATGATAAAGAAAAATTTTTTGATAATGCTTTAATGTGAAAAAATGCTGAACAACAATTAAGAGAAGCATTACAAGAATTAAATGTAGAATTCAAAGAAGAAATTGGTGAAGCAGCTTTTTATGGCCCAAAAATTGATTTCCAAGCAAAAACTGCTTTAGGTCATGTTGTTACAGTATCTACAATTCAATTAGATTTTTTATTACCAGATCGTTTTCAATTAACATATAAAAATGAAGATAATAAAGAAGATATTCCAGTTATGATTCATGTATCAGCAATTGGAACATACGAAAGATTTGTAGCAGTATTATTAGAACAAACAAAAGGAAAACTACCACTTTGATTAGCACCTGATCAAGTTTGTTTAATTCCGATAAATAATGATGCATTATCATATTCATTAGAAGTAGAAAAACAATTAAGAAATCATATGATTAGAACTAAGCTAGATGATAGTTTAGAACGTTTATCAAAAAAAATTAGAGAAGCTCAAATTCAAAAAATTCCTTATCAACTTATTATTGGTAAAGAAGAAGTTGAAAATAAAACTATAGCAGTTAGAAAATATGGTGAAGAATCAACCATTAAAATGAGCTTAAATGATTTTATTAAATTAATTTCAGAACAAATTAATGAATATAAATAAGATATTTTATGCAAATAGTATATAATATTTAAAACAAAAGAAGTTGATAACTCACCTTATCGTTGTTATTTGACGAAAGGTTATAAAATAAGTCAATTATATTCTTTTGGTTATCTCATCAACCAAAAGATTTTTTTATGGAGGATAAATGTTACCTAACAAAAATTTTAATAAAAAACCAAATAACCTAAACAAAAAACCAAATTTAATTAACAATGAAATTAAATTTCAAGAATTTACTTTAATTGATGATGAAGGAAATAATTTAGGAAATGTTAAAAGAGCATTCGGTTTACAACTAGCTAATGATAAAGAATTAGATCTTGTTCTTATTAGCAATAATCCAACAAATCCTGTTTGTAAAATAATGGATTATGGAAAATACCTATACGAACAAAAAAGAAAAGCTAGAGAAAGTAAGAAAAACCAAACTAAAATCAAAATTAAAGAAGTGAAAATTAAACCTCAAATTGCTGAAAATGATTTACTTTGAAATGCAAAACATGTTGCAGAATGATTAACAGAAGGATGCGTTGTTAGAGTTTTAGTAAATACTCCTGGAAGATTAGCTACAAAACAAGAACTTATTTTTGATGTATATAAAAGGTTATTGCAACTTATTGGCGATAAAGCTGTTGTTAAAACTCCTTTAAAAATGATTAGTAGTATGTTTTATGAAGCAGTATTAGAACCAAAGAAAGGAAATAAATAAAATGGCAAAAATTAAAATGAAAACTAAACATGCTTTTGCTAAACGTTTTATTCAAACCGAAAGTGGTGAATTAAAAAGAAAGCATGCTTATCGATCTCATTTAGCACACAAAAAATCTACAAAGCAAAAAAGACATTTAAGAAAAGATGGTTTGTTAGATATTACTGATATGAGAAGAAGCAGACAATTATTACAAAAATAATTTAGAAAGGGAATAAATATGAGAGTAAAAGGCGGAAATGCTACAAGAAATCGTAGAAAAAAATGATTAGACCAAGCTGAAGGTAGTTATGGTACTCGTCATATATCATATCGTATTGCTAGACAAACAGTAATTAGAGCAAGTCAATATGCTTTATCTGATCGAAGAACCAAAAAGAGCGATTTTAGAAAACTATGAATTGCTAGAATTAATGCTGCAGTAAGAAATCAAGGATATACATATTCAAAATTTATGGCTAAGATTCATGAAAAGAAAATTGACATTAATCGAAAAATGTTATCTGAATTAGCAATTAACGATATTGAAAAGTTTAATGAATTCGTGAAGCTAGTAATGGCTTAATTAAATAAAAATATCAAGAAAATATATTTAGTAAAATAACTCTTATTAGTGGATAACTAATAAGAGATTTTTATAATTATAATGAATCAATAAAATTAGTAATATAAGTCGATAGTAGTCTAATTTTTATGTAAGAATATTTTTTATATTTAATCTTTCTTGTTAAATTAGTTAATGAATTTTTTGTATCATTGCTTAAATAATATTTATTTTTAAAGAAATATATCTAATATGTTATGAATGTATATTAATTATTAATCACATTATGATATATTTTGGTTTTTTAAACCGTCTATAAAAATCTTTAATATTCATTAATAAGAAGTTTATATATAAATTTTTATTATCTTCTTATTAATTGAAATTTCAAAATATTTTTATTTATTAAATGGATTAGCAATAGTTATGTTTTCTCATCCATTTATTGTAATTAAATTAGAATCTCCATATAGTTTTAATTGATATTCAATCGGAATTTTTAATGATAAATAATGATTAGTTTGATAGTTATATTGAATTTCTATTTTTCCTTGTGTAGGAGTTGTAATATATAATGATTCAAAACAAATATGTTGTTTCATAACACCATTAAAACTATTTTGTATACTTGAATCATAATAATTGCTTAAAAAAGAAATTCCACTAATTCTATTTCATTTACTATCGTTCATAACATTTTTATATGAGTTAAAAATTCATAAATTATTATTGATAGAACCAGGAATAAGGTTTGTTGGAATATTATCACAAACAAATGATTTTTCTTGATCTGTTGTGCTATTTTGTATTTCGTTAAATAATTGTAAGTTTAATGCTTTTATTCTTTTAAATACACTTAATGCAAAATTATTTGGAGAAGTTTTAGTACTTGGATTTAAAACAATTTGATTATTATTTAAAGATAATGGGTTATTTAACTTATCTAGAAACTTCTTATATGTTAGCATATTGGTTAATTTTAATAAATATGTTCTATTATTTAAAATTTGATTTTCATTATTTTCTAATAAGGCATTAATACTTAAAATACCTTCTTGATCATTCACTTCTTGTAAACTATTTAAACTAGAAATTGTTCAATGTACTTCTTTATCATTAGGAAAATAAGTTTTTATGTATTTATCAAAATTAAAAGAAGTTTTATATGTGATATTATCTTGAATTAATTTATTAATAAAAGATTTACTTTGTGTAACTTTATATTGATAATAACTTGGTGCATAATTTTCATTATTTGAAGAAGGTGTTACATTGACATTTTCATAAAGGTAGTTTATAATTTGTGAATTAGTTGGATTATTAAAACTAAAAGTTGGAAAACTTACTATTTGTGAACCTACTTCTTGTCAATTATTATTTTTAAATTCATACTTTTTATATGTTGCAGTAATTAATCAAGTATTATTAGTTTTTTGTTTAAATATAAAATTGGTTAAAATACCACTATCATATAAATTATTTAAATTAATTGATGTATTTTCAGATGTGTAATTATATGTAACAAACTTAAATCATTGTGAAGCGTTTCATGAATTCATAATATTACTGGTTGTATAATTTTCAAAATAGTAATTGTAATTAAAAACAATATTTGATAAATTCATATCATTAAAATTTAATTTATTAAAACCAGTTATTTGTATAACTGTATTATTTGGTATTTGAAATAATTCATTTTCAATCATTAAACTTCCAATTAAATTTAACATTAAAATACCATTTTCTTGATTACTGCCTTCAGCAATAGATAATTTTAAGTTTTTATAAACTTGTTGTATTGATTGATTTAAAGATTCTGGTGAAATCTTTACAATATTATTTAAAAGATTATCCTTTAATAAATTTATTAACATTAAATAACTATTAGTTGATAATGTACTATTATATAAAGCACCATTCTCATTTTTAAAAATACTAAAAAGCTTATTTGCATTAGTAATTTTTTTAAAACCAGAAATAGTGAAAATATCATTATTTTTAGTATTAAAAATAGGAATATTTTCATTATTATTCTTATAAAAAATTTTTATA
>JAHHTJ010000021.1 GCA_020024715.1 Mycoplasmataceae bacterium | reverse complement strand
ATTAAATATCAAAAATGATTAGAAAAAATCTATAAAAGAAAAAATGCAGCGATTGATAATTATTATATTTGTGATCATTGTAATAAAAAAGATTATTTAAAAAACATGATTGTTGTAAAATGTTGTGATAAATGTGTATTGCATCATAAAATCTTATGTAATAAATGCATAAATAATGACAAAAATTAATTTAAACACTCCTGTTTATTTTGCTGACTTTGAATGTTTAACTTATGAATCTAAAGATTTTAAAAACTTACAACACACTGATGTTTATTTATGACATGTTAAATCAATTGATGGTTTATATGAACAAACGGGTTATAGTTTAGACACATTTATGAAGTGATGTCATAGCTTTGGTAAATCAATCTTAGTTTATTTTCATAATCTTTCATATGATGGTAACTTTATTTATAAATGATTACTTAGAAATCGTCCTGAACAATTTTCTTATTTTTCAAACAAATTAACTTCATCTAATCGTTGAGAAATTTTTTCTAATGGAAATAAAATTTATTCAATTGATGTTTTTAATAAAAAATGAAAATATAGTGAAGCTGATAATAAATATGTCAAAAGAAAATTCAATATTTATTTTAGATGCACATACAACTTATTAAATAGTTCAATTAGTGCATTAGGTGAATGTTTTAATCTTGATAAACATAATGAAGATACATTAACACTTGATTTTTATGATAAAGGTGGATTTAACATGGATGATGAATTAAAACTAATTTATGAAGACTATATTAAAAGAGACGTTGAAATTGCAAGATTAAGCTATATTGAATTTAATAATGTTCTACAAAATCATTTATCAAAATATACTTATTCTAAAAAATTTAAAAAAACAAATATTAATCTAAAAAATAAATTAACAATTGGATCTATTTGTTACTCAATGATGAAGAATCATGTTTATAATAAATTTGGATCTGATGTTTATAAAGGATTTAGATTAAATAAAGATGATTATGTTAAAGCTAAAAATTGATATTACGGTGGATTTACTCAATTTAATCCAAAGTATCAAGATATTCCATTAGATTTAAACGGATGTTCTGTTGATATAAATTCGTCATATCCTTTTCAAATGACTAAATTATTACCTTATGGAAAAATGTTAAATAAACCTCCAAAGGGAAATTATTTGACTTATTATCAAATTGAAATCAAATCAGCTTTAATTAAACCTGAATATAAAGATTTTGTTATTTTAAAAAAATGAGATAAAAAAGGTTTAGGAAGATATGTCAGATACATGAATGAAGCAACATTGTTTTATTGTAAAGACGAATGAGAGCTAATCCAACAAGTTTATGATTTTGAAATTAAATCTATAAAAACTTATTATTGCAAAGCTGAATATTTATTTAAAGAATTAATTGAAGATCTTTATGCTTTTAAAGTTAAATATGATAAAGAAAATAAAAAAGCATTAAAAACAATTTATAAAATCTTTCAAAATGCTGGATATGGTAAGAATTGCACAAGAATGAGCTATGATATTTTATTATTTATTAATCCAGATAATTTAGATTACTTATTACAATTAAAAGAAAATGAAGAGTATTTAACAATTGAAGATGATAAAGGTAAATTAAGATCTTATGAAATTGTTGGAGAAAGTGAAAAAACAATTTCTCAATTAAATTTATCAGCTGTTAGAATTAGAGAAGTTGCTTCTGGTTCAAAGAAATTCACTAATATCTTGATTGGTGCGCAAATTGCTTCATATGCTAGAGTTCAATTATGATCATCAATTTTAAAAACTGGTGTAGAAAACTTCTTATATGCTGATACTGATTCAATTTTTACAAACATCACTCCTGAAAAAGTAAGTAAATTATTAAATATTGATGATTATGAATTAGGAGCTTGAAAGATAGAAACAACTTTTTATAAAGGAAGAATTCTTGGAGCTAAAAGATATGCATTTATCAATGAAGAAGAAAATAAAATAAAATTTGGTTTTGCTGGAATTAAGAAAGATATAATAAATTTAGATAATTGAGATTCAATCGTAAGAAGTGATATTGAAATCATGGATGGAGTATTTAAAAGAGTTGAAGATGATTATGGAATTTATTTTAAATATGCAAATTATAAAACTAAAAAAGGAGATCTATAATGAGTAATAAAGAAATATCGTTAAAGAAAGTAAAATTTAAAAATTTAACTCCCTATAATTATCAAAAATTTTTAAAACAATTATATAATGAATCACTTCTTTTAGGCGAAACAGGTGAAATTTTCTTTGAAATGATAGATGATGCTAGAGTATTAAGAAAAGAATATAAAAAATCTTTAAAGAAGCTTAAAGTTGTAAAATCTAGACAAACAATTAAAAAATATGAATCAAAATTAAATTTAATTAATTCAATTTTACAAGATAATTTAGCAAAAATTGTTAAAGATGCAAATGCACAAAACTTAAATTTTAGAATAACTTTAAAAGGTGGAGAATTTTCTTATTCTTTTGATAAATCCACATTTGAATTTTTAAATTCATCATATTTTCATAAATTCTCATATATAGTTAATGCTTTAGGATTTACATTTTTAGAAGATGGTGGATCTGAAGAAAAATTAAAACGTTTAGAACAATTGATTGATGATTTATGAAATGGGGATAAAAAACAATTTAATATAGATAAAGAAAAATATTTTCAATATATTAATGATAATCATGAACAACATCCAGAATATGTTGATAAATCAAAATTAAGAAAATAAAATATAATATAAGAAATGGAGAAATATATGGAAAAAATAAATAATCAAGAAGATAAAGAAAAAATAAATGATCAAGAAAATAAAGAAAAAATAAATGATCAAGAAAATAAAGAAAAACAAACATATGTTAATGATGATTTAAAAGCAATGATTGCTAAAAAAGTGGATCAGCTTTTAAAAGATAAAATCAATGAAATTTTCTCTTCAAACGAAGATTTAACTCGTTTTAATAAAAATGAACCTGAAAAAAATAATTTACAAGAAGATAAAAAAAGTGATATATTAGATTTATCTATGCATTTTGAAAATAAGGAGAAATAATAAATTATGGCAGACAAGATTAAAAATCTAATTTCTGATATTTCAAATCAGACATTTAATAAAATGGGGGTTAGTGCAACAAGTTCAACTTTTGATTTAGCTAGAAGCTTTACTCAAGCTTTAACAACAAGCGTAAAAGTTGGATTAGATGAACAAATTGCTTTAATTACAGTGCTAGATCATATGAGCATTTTACCAGATAAGTTTTCATTTATTGATAAAGGAACTTTAGAATTTGGGGTTGGAGAAGCTTTTTATACTTATGGATTTAAAAACTCTAAAACATTAGACACAACTACTAATGATAAATGAGTGCCTGAAGGAACAGTAAAATCACTTGAAAAGTATCAATCTCAATCTAGTGGATTTATTACTAGAATTGCAGAAAATCAATATAGTGTCATTGATTTTAAAAAATACTTTAGGGATGCACAAACATTTAATCAATTGTTATCAGCTGAATTAAAAGCTAACTCTTTCACTAATTCAATGGAAACTAGAGAAGCAAAAAGATACATTTTTGGAGTAAATGTTGATAATAAATATCTTCCACAAGATTATAAAACATCATTAGATCCTGTTAAAAATTTAATTGGACAAAATAAAACAGATGTTGAAGTTAATTCAGCTAAAGAAGCAATTAATAAGCTTCGTGAATTTGCACAAACAATGTATATTGAAATTTCAGATAAATACAATTTAGCTTCTAAAGATCAAACTGGTGGAAATTTATTTATTAATAATGTTGATACTAAAGTGAAACCTTTATCAAATACTTGAAACAAAGATGACACTGTAATTATCATGAGTATTAAAATGTATAATAAACTAATTCAAGAATTAGGAGATACATACAATCCAAGATATTGACAAGAATTTAGTGAATTATTTGGAACTATCATTTTAGAAAATTTAAAAGATCCATGAAAAGTTACAATCATTGATAATAATGCAGTAAGAAGAAAGTTAATGTATGAAGAATATAGTGCAACTTATTATCCAAGAGCGCAAGCTGTAGATTGTGTTGGTGTGTATAGAGAAACATATGCTGTGGTTCCATGACTTAACTGTATTGCTTTTAACTTTACTGGAATTAAATAAAATTAAAATGGAAGGTAACACTTCCAATTTTTTATATAGGAGAAATATATGTCTAAAAAACAATCATGGGGAAATTCCTTTAATGGAAATTTTAATCAAGAATTAAATTACAATGTAGATAACATTAAAAGAAGTTTAAGTATTACAAATCAACAAGATTTAAACGAATTTAACATTAATATCATTTTATTGCGTGAATTGTGTGGAACTTATAAATTTGAAACAGATCATGCTTCTTTACTTGCACAAGAAAATAAGTTTTGATTCAATTTATATTTTTATGGAATTGTAGGTTTATGATATTTTAATGAAGAAGATAAGTTCGTTGTTGCTAGAGTAACAAATATTAAAAGAAACATGTTTAATGAAGTTACTAGTGTTGATTTATATCCCGCTAATACTTCTTATTTATTTGCTCCTGATACAGTGGATGATAATTATAAAAAATTTACTTTAACAGATAAAAAATTAAATAATGTGTTCATTGTTCTTTTAGACATTACAGCTGAACCTTTTTTAATTCGTTATGGATGAATGGCAAAAACATTTAAAGAGATTTATGATTCATATATGAGTTCTTTAGATTTAAGAAATAAAGGATTCTTTTTATGAAAAAATTCAAACAACGATCAATTATGAACTGATTTTGAAACTTCTTTAAAAGATAAATCTAAACCATATATTGTTTTTACAGCTCCTGAAATTGCAACAACTAATGATAATGAAAGTGCTAATTCATTGTTAGAGAAACCTTTTAAAATGGAGCAATTTAATAAGAATGCTGATGAGCTTATTGGAATGGATGAATTAATCAAATATTGAAAATTCGCTAAAGACTTATTAGGAATGAATGCAAATACTTCACAAAAGAAAGAAAGAGTAATCTCTTCTGAACTAGATGAAGCTGATGTAAATACAATTTTAATGAGTGAATGTGAAATGCGTAATTTTAACGTATTATCAAAAGAGCTTAAAGAAAGAGTTAATATCTCTTTAACAATTAAAAAGACTAAGGAAGAAGAAATGCCTGAAAAAGACATATCAGGTCATTTAGAAAATGAATCAATTATTGATGAAGGAGAAGATCATGAGTAGTTTTAAACAAATATATCCAAATATAGAAGCTTTTAATAATAAAGTTATTACTCCATTAAAACAAATTGAAAAGAATCCTATCTATTTAAACGATCCTGATTTTAAATATGATTTTGAATTTATCTATAATCAATTAGTTGTTTATTTTAATGATAAAGAACATAATTTTAATAGTGATGAGCTTTTTGAAAATACA
Organism: Mycoplasmataceae bacterium; assembly: GCA_020024715.1. Classification (GTDB taxonomy): domain Bacteria; phylum Bacillota_I; class Bacilli_A; order Mycoplasmatales; family Mycoplasmoidaceae; genus RGIG1987. The sequence continues at coordinate 2,102 of JAHHTJ010000021.1, read as the reverse complement.
TTCTTGCTTAACTTCAATAATGAAATGAAATCATTTTATTTAGCTGTCACGATTAATGAAAAAATTAAACTAAATGAAATTACAACAGATTGATTCAATACTATTTCCATGAATTCTAATAAACAAACTAGTGACACTTTAGGAACTAGTGAATCTAGATCATCAACAACTCCAGTGGATGCGATTGTGGAAACAATCTTAAATGAACTTCCTTTAAATAGTGCTGAAAGAAATAATATTAAAAATAGTATTAGTGCAAATACAATTTCAACTTCTAAGATTATTAATGATTATGATCTATATTTAAAAGCTACAACAGCTAAGTTTAATAATTCTTTTGCACGGTTAATTAATAACTTATCTAAGATGTTTTTAAGAATTGATGCAAAAAGTGAATATAAAGCAAATTTATCCCCTGTTGAAAAAGCTAGATTTAAAAGTGGAGAATATGTTTCACATGTTGATTATTTAGGAGAACAAAATAAACAAAATATCAATATCTTACAAGAAAATATTCAAACGTTAAATGATACTAAGCAAGATCTATTAGTTGCTGGAGAAAATATCAATATTGAAAATAATGTAATTAGTGCTACAAATGGAGAAGGAAAAGTATATAAATCAGGAGAAGGTATCACTGTCAATAATGATACTAATGTTATTAATCTAGGTAATGAAAATAATTTATTAAGTAAAATTAAATTCTTTGGTGATGATGGAGTTACATATTCTACTAATGTATCTAATGGATTATTTGCATCAATCGACTTTTTACAACTTTCAGCTAATAAAGTTATGAATGCAACTAGTGATGATGATATAGCTATTGTTATTAATAGAAAAGCTAAAAATATAATTATTGATGGAAATAATTACTTAATCAATGATAATAAATCAATTGTTACTAAGAAATATATGGATCAACAAATTGAAACGAAACAAGATAAATTAACAGCTGGAAGTAACATTACAATTCAAGATAATGTCATTAGCGCAACAGGTGGGGGTAGTGGTAAGACTTATAATGGATCACAAAACATTATTGTTGATAATAATGCAAATACAATCTCTTTAAGTGATGAAATCACTTTAAATGTATTAGAACGTCCTTTAATCATGAATAATCAAAAAATAGATATTCAATATGGATCTAATACCATCCCTTTTAATATTAGTCATGTTAATGGATCATCAGTAATTAGTATTTATCCAGAAGACATTGAAATTGAATCAAATATGTACAACGATAAATCTATTGTTAATAAAAAATATGTAGATGATAAAGTTGCAACGAATACAAACTTATTTCAACAATTAAATACATTAATTGAAGCTAATACACAAAAAATAGAAATTAATAATACAGCTATTTTTAAAGCAAATGAAAGAATTGAAGAATTACAAAACATAGTTGTAGAATTAGAAAATTATATCAAAGAACTTAAAAATCACGTGGGATGAGATGATCATAGTTCATTTATTAATTGGGGTAGTAAAAAACTATATATTAATAATGTAAATGCTTATAAAGATGTTGGGTATGGTAAAGAAGTAATATCAAGTGAATCATGAGTAACTAATAATTACTATACAAAGACTGATTTAACTAACTACTCTACAAGATTAAATCTTGCTTTTAATACAAGTATTGGTTCTAGTTCTAGCTTCTGTTTTTCATTCCAAAAATACAGCACTGACGAATTAGACTTGTGGTTTAAGACTTCTGGTAAGTCTGTAATTGGAAATTACAACAAAGACAAGAGAATTACTCAAAGAAATAATGATAATTGATATTTTGGTTCATAGGTGTATATGAAAAGATTTATAATAACTTCTATTGCAATCTTATTAATGATGACTGGACCTGTGCTTATGGTTCTGCCCGGCCCACAAATTCTAAGTTGAATTGGACTTGGTTTGTTCATATATGCAAATAAAGATTGATTAAGACGTTATAAATGATTTAGATCATGTGAATTTAAACTACGTATCTATAAGATTGATAGACATACTAATAAACAACATAAGCATATCTATCACTTATATCGTAAGCAAATCAAATTAGCTTAATAAATGGAAACCATGTATATGGTGTCCTTTTG
>JAHHTJ010000020.1 GCA_020024715.1 Mycoplasmataceae bacterium | reverse complement strand
ATATTATTTCGACGAATTTAAATTCTTTAGTTTTTATAACATTTGAAAAAAATCAAATACTATTATCTTTTAAAAATTCAGAACAAGGATATGTAACTGAAACATTAAATTATGAATTAAAAAATGGTGAAATGCCAAATTTTAGTATGAATATTTCTTTTTTGTTAAATGCATTAAAAAATGTTGAAGGAAGTCAAGTAGAATTATCTATTAAAGATCGTTTTGAACCTTTGTTTATTCATGATACAAAGAATACTAATTTACTACAATTACTATTACCAGCCAAATCTTTATATTAAATTAAAATATTTAATGTTTTATTCATTAAAAATTATATACACTATCTTTAAGCGACGAAAAATTAACATATGTGTAATGACTTATATGAATTAATTACCAGTCTTTAAATTGCTTTATATTGTAAATAAATATATTTCTAAATACTTATTACTTCGTAATATAATAAAATTAATTGAAAATTTAATATTACATAGTATTTTAGGAGTCCTTATGATTGAAAATAAAGATAAAAAAGAAGCTGCTTATGATGAACATTCCATTCAAATTCTAAAGGGTTTAGAACCTGTTCGCAAAAGACCTGGTATGTACATCGGTTCAACAGGCATTGATGGACTTCATCATATGATTTATGAAATTGTTGATAATTCAATTGATGAAGCTATGGCAGGTTTTGCGAAGCATATTATTGTTACCATTCACAAAGATGGAAGTGTAGAAGTTGAAGATGATGGTAGAGGAATTCCAGTTAAGGTTATGGAAGAAAACAAAAAATCCGCATTAGAAACAGTCTTTACAGAGTTACATGCTGGTGGTAAGTTTGATAATGAATCATATGCTATGAGTGGTGGATTACATGGAGTTGGTGCTAGTGTAGTAAATGCTTTATCTAGTTATTTAAAAGTTTGAGTTAAAAGAGATAATAAATTACATTTTATTGAATTTAAAAATGGAGGTTTACCTGTAGATAAGATTAAAATTCTAGAAGAAAATATTAACGGAACAGGAACAAAGGTTTTATTTTATCCAGATTTTACTATCATGGAAAATTTACCATTTGAACATGATCAAATTAGTAATCGTTTAAAACAATTAGCATATTTAAATAAAGGCTTAAAAATAACATTTGTTGATGAAAATATTAATTCCAAAGATTCTTGATTATTCAATGGTGGAATTTTAGAATATATTGATTTTTTAAATACAAATCGTGAACCATTAAACGTTGATATGATTTATGGAGAAAAAGATACAGAAGATACTCATAATAAAAATAATATCAATAAAGTTCGAGTTGAATTTGCTATGCAATACCGTACCGATTATGGTATTTCTTTTTATTCTTTTTGTAATAATATCAACACCACCGAAGGTGGTACTCACGAAGATGGATTTAAATTTGCTTTAATTAAAACATTTACAAATTACAATAATCAACATCATATATATCGTAATGAAAAAGAAGATGTTAAATTAACCAAAGATGACGTTTTAGAAGGTTTATCTGCAATTTTATCGATTAAAGATTCTAATCCTATTTATGAAGGACAAACAAAAAAGAAATTGGGTAATCCTGGAGTTAGACCAATTGTTAGTGAAATTGTTTGTGAAAAATTAGAAAAATATTTATTAGAACATCCAGAGGAAGCGAGAAGAATTATTGAAAAAGTATTTACTGCTGCGTACGCAAGAATTAAAGGTGCGCAAGCAAGAGAAGTTGCAAAAAGAAAAACATTATTAGGTAATAATTCACTACCTGGTAAGTTAGCTGATTGTTCAACTTCAGATGCTACAATTTCTGAACTTTATTTAGTTGAAGGTGATTCTGCTGGTGGTAGTGCTAAATTAGGAAGAGATCGTGAATATCAAGCAATTTTACCACTTCGTGGAAAAATCATGAATGTTGAAAAAGCAAATAGAGAAAAAATTTTTGATAATGAAGTTATCAATAATTTAATTGTTGCTATTGGTACTGGTGTTGCTGAAGAATTTGATATAAATAAATTAAGATACAACAAAATCATCATTATGACTGATGCAGATGTTGATGGTTCACACATTCGAATATTATTATTAACCTTTTTATATCGTTTTATGCGTCCGTTAATTGAAAATGGTCATATTTACATTGCTCAACCTCCATTATATAAAATAACTGCTGGTAAGAGTGTTAAGTATGTGTATACTGATGCTGAATTAGATAAGGTTAAATTAGATTTAAATAATTCTCATTATTCAATTCAAAGATATAAAGGTTTAGGAGAAATGAATCCTGAACAATTATGAGAAACTACAATGGATCCAGTTAATCGAGTAATGTTAAGAGTAAATATTGAAGATGCAGTTGAAGCAGACCGTGTCTTTGTGTTATTAATGAGTGATGATGTTCCACCAAGAAGAGAATTTATTCAAGAAAATGCAACTTATGTTAAAAATATTGATGCTTAATTTAAAGAGGAAATAATTATGGCGAAAAATGAAGAAAAAGAAAAAACAGTTGAAGAAATTAAGCAAAAATTAGCATTATCCAAAGTAACTGATCGTGAAATTTCTAGTGAAATAAAACAATCATTTATGGAATATGCGATGAGTGTTATAGTTGCTAGAGCATTACCAGATGTAAGAGATGGATTTAAACCTGTTCATAGAAGAATTATTTATGCTGCATATGAATTAGGTATGAAACCAGATAAACCATATAAAAAATCTGCGAGATTAGTTGGAGAAGTAATTGGTAAATTCCATCCTCATGGAGATACTGCTGTTTATGAAACTGTAGTAAGAATGGCACAAGATTTTAGTATGCGTTATTCTTTAATTGATGGACATGGAAATTTCGGTTCAATTGATGGTGATGGCGCAGCAGCAATGCGTTATACAGAAGTTAGATTAGCAAAAATTACAGAAGAATTTTTAAGAGATATTGATAAAGAAACTGTAGATTTCGTTGATAACTATGATGGTAGTGAACAAGAACCTGCTATTTTGCCAGCGTTATTACCAAGTTTATTAATGAATGGAAGTGTAGGAATTTCTGTTGGTATGACTACATCAATTCCAACACATAATTTAAGTGAATTAATTGATGCATCAATTGCATTAATTAATAATCAAGAATTATCAGCATTAGATTTAATGCAATATCTAAAAGGACCAGATTTTCCAACTGCTGCATACATTATTGGTGATCAAGGAATTAAAGATTATTTTACAACAGGACACGGTTCTGTTACCTTAAGATCAAAAGTTGAAATCAAGGAAAAAGGAAATAAAAATTATTTAGCTATAAGTGAAATTCCATATTTAGTAAATAAAGCTACACTTGTAGAAGAAATCGCAATGTTAGTGCATGATAAAAAAATTGAAGGAATCTCTGACATTAAGGATGAATCTAATCGAAATGGAATTAGAATTTTAATTGAATTAAAAAAAGATGCTATTCCTGAAGTTGTCTTAAATCATTTATACAAAAAAACAAAATTACAAACAAATATTTCTGTTCATTTACTTTCTTTACATAATGGAAGACCAATCATTATGAATATTAAAGAAATTTTAAATGTTTATATAGATTTTCAAATCAATATTGTAACTAAACGTTTAGAATATCAATTAAAAAAAGCTAAAGAAAGAGTTCATTATTTAGAAGGTTTAGAAATTGCATTAAATAATTTAGATGCTATTATTAACTTAATTAAAACATCCCCTGATAAAGAAACAGCATTTAACGAATTAATTAAACAATACAGTTTAAGTGAAATACAAGCAAAAGCAATTTTAGATATGAGATTACAATCTTTAACTGGACTTGAAAAAGAAAAAATTTTATTTGAACTAAATGATCTTCGTACATTAGTGGCGGATTTACTTGATAAATTAAGTAGTGTAGATAAGATTAAATTAATTGTTATTTCTCAAATGGAAGAATTAAAAAATAAATATGGTGATTCAAGAAAAACAGAAATTTTAGCTGATGAACAAGCTAAAATTGATGATGAATCTTTAATTCCAGAAGAAGATGTAGTTGTTTCATTAAGTAGAAATGGATACTTAAAAAGATTACCAATAGATACTTATCGTGTTCAAAATCGTGGTGGTGTTGGAGTAATTGGAGTAAGCACTCATAATGATGATGATGTTAAAAAAATTATTTATACAAATACCCATGTTGATCTTTTATTTTTTACAAATTTAGGTAAAGTTTATAAGATTAGAGTTCATCAATTACCTGTAGGTAGTAGAACTGCAAAAGGAATACCCGCTTTAAATTATATTCCTTTAGATAAAAATGAAATGGTATTAGATTTATTACCGATTAAAGATTATAATGATGCTGAATTTTTTATGTTTGCTACAAAAAATGGAATTATTAAAAGGACATCAATTAAGGAATTTGAATCTATACGTCAAAATGGAAAAATCGCAATTGACTTAAGAGAAAATGATGAATTATTAAGTGTTATTGTTACTCATGGAACTGATGAAATTATTTTAGGTTCAAGCGATGGATATGCTGTTAGATTTAATGAATCAGATTTAAGACCACTTGGTAGAACAGCTTCTGGTGTAAAAGGTATAACTTTAACAGAAAATGAAAAATTAATTTCTTGTGATAGTACAAATAATAAAAAAGAAGTATTATCTATTGGTTCAAAAGGATTTGGAAAACTTTCTTCTTTAGATGATTATCGTTTAACAAAAAGAGGAGCTAGAGGGGTTAGAACATTAAAAATCAATGATAAAACAGGACATTTAGTTGCAAGTTTAGTTGTTGCTGGAAACGAAGAATTATTAATTCTAACCAAATTAGGAAAAATTATTCGTTTTCCTTTGAATCAACTACGAGTTATTGGAAGAAGTACTTCAGGTGTTAAATTAATTGATTTAGATGAACATGATAAAGTTATTTCAGTAAGTATCATTGATCAAATTCAAAATTCTTTAGCATCTAATGAATCTAAAGAAAATTAATAAAAATATGATAGAGAAGAAATTATTAGTAATTATTCCAGCATATAATGAAGAAAAAAATATTTTAAATACCATTAATAATTTAAAAAAAGAGCAAAATTTTGATTACATAGTTATTAATGATGGTAGCAAGGATCAAACTGGAATTATTTTAGATAATAATAATATTCCTCATATTGATCATGAAATCAATCAAGGATTATCATCTGCAATTCGCACTGGTATGAAATACGCCTTAGAAAATGGTTATAATTTTTGTATTCAAGTTGATGGTGATAATCAACATAATCCAAGTTACATAAACTATTTTTTAGAAAAAGCAAATGATGAAAATGTAATAGTTATTGGAAATAGGTATAAAAACAATAAAAGAGGTATATCACTAAAAAGTTTAGCTCAATGATATATCGCTTTTTGTTTTAAAAATAAAACCAAAATTAAATTATATGATCCTACTAATGGAATGAGATTATACGGAAAAGTTTTTATGCAAGAATTTATTAATAATAAAAATTTAGCAGTTGAACCTTCAACAATTGCTTTTTTAGTTAAAAATTACCACCTTCATATTATTCAACTTTATACAGAAGTTAGAGAACGTGAACATGGTGAAAGTATGTATAATAATAGAGTAAAACAAATAAAATATATTCTTAAAGAAACACACAAAATGTTTCCATGAAATGAAAAGTGAGCTAGAAAGAAAACAAAGGAAAAAATATAATGAAAATTTTATTAATTGGTGGTGCTGGTTATATCGGAAGTAATGTAGCTTGATTATTAAAACAAGAAAGAAAAGATTCACAAATTTTTATTTTAGATAATTTTTCTACCGGTAACAAACTAGCATTAGTTCCAGGAGCTAGTTGAATTGAAGCAGATGTTAGAGAATATGAAGTTTTAGATGCTATATTTTCAGCTGAAAAATTTGATGTAGTAATGGATTTTAGTGCATTAACTATCGTTAGTGAATCAACAGAAAAACCATTAGAATATTATGAAGATAATTTTATAGGAACTTATAATATTTTGAAGGTGATGAAAAAATATAATGTTAAAAATTTTATTTTTTCTTCAACAGCTGCTGTTTATGGAAATCCAATTGAAATTCCAGTAAAAGAAGATGCATCAAAAAATCCAATTAATCCTTATGGAAATAGTAAATTATGTAGTGAATTATTAATTAAAGATGCACACAAAGCATATGGAATAAATTACATTATTTTTCGTTATTTTAATGTTGCTGGTGCAAGTGATAATGCTGATTATGGTTTTTATCGAGCAAACCCAACTTTATTAATTCCTGCATTAAATGATGCAATTATTAAAAAACAAACCTTTAATATTTATGGTGATGATTACAATACTAAGGATGGAACATGTATTCGTGATTATATTCATGTATATGATTTAGCTAAAGCACATCTTTTAGCCATGGATTGAATGATTAATAATAATGCAAGTAATGATTTTAATTTAGGTTCAAATTCTGGCTACAGTGTTAAAGAAGTAATTGAACAAAATAGAAAAGATTTACATTTAGATTTAGATATTAAAATTCAACAAAGAAGACAAGGCGATCCAGCGATTTTAATTACGGATAATGAAAAAGCAAAAAAAATTCTTGGATGAAAACCAGAAAAAACTTTACGTGATATGATTTCTACTGATTATAAATTCCGTATAAAACATTGAAAAAATATTTATAAATAGAAAGAGATTAAAAAATGAAATATCCCCCATTTATTACTATTGAAGGTGTTGATAAAGCAGGTAAAACTACCTTAATGAATTTACTAAATAAACACCAAGACTTAATTCATTGAAATGGTAAAAGAATAGTTTTTACCAGAGAACCTGGTGGAACTGATAATGTTAAAGCAGAAAAATTAAGAACTTTTATTTTAGGGAATGAATTTGATAATTTAACACAAGCTTATTTATTTGCTGCTAGTAGAAATGAACACGTCATGCATACAATCAGACCTAATTTATCCTTAGGAAATATTGTAGTGTGTGATCGTTTTATTGATTCAAGTTATGTTTATCAAGGTTTAGTTGGTGGTTTAGGAGTAGATGTAATTCAAGAAATAAATAAATATGCTTTACATGATATTATTCCAGCAATTACAATAGTTTTAGTAATTTCACCAGAAGAAAGTGTTAAAAGATTAAAAGAAGTTACAAATCCAAAAGAAATTAATGTATTTGATGAAAATGTTTATTTAAGAAATGCCGATAAAATTCATGATGGTTTTATTCAACTAAAAAAATTATTTCCTAAACGTATCCATTTAGTTGATGGAACTAATGATCCAAAAGATATTTTATTAAACGTTGTTCAAATTATTAATGAATATATTGAAGAACATGAATAATCTTTTTTTTGTTTTTAATAATTTTTGTAGTTTAGATGAATCAATTAATCATGAAATAAAAAGTATTTGTAATAATAAAGAATTTGATGTTCTTAATTTTGATTCAGAAAATGTTATTTCAAAAGATAAAATTATTGAAATTCAAAATTTATTAAATACAAAAAAACAAAAACCTATTTTCTTAATTATCAAAAATTTTGAAATACTAAATAAAGAAATTAATAATTCATTATTATTATTTTTAGAAGAAAAACACACAGATGTTTATTGTATTTTTTGTTCTGCTTATGAAGATAAAATTTTAAAAACTATTCTTAGTAGATGCATAAAAAAAGAATTAATATTTGATGAAAAAAAATTGAATTTTATTTTAGAAAAATATCAAATAAATAATAAA
>JAHHTJ010000002.1 GCA_020024715.1 Mycoplasmataceae bacterium | reverse complement strand
TTTATTATGAAGACGTTGAGTTTTATAAATTGTATTTTCGATATCAAGTATTAAAATTTTTTTCATTTTTATTTTTTGTTATTATTTATATTAATATTTTTTACAAGATTCTTAATATATTCTTCTAAATTAAATTCAGCAATATCATTTAATCCTTCACCATAACCAATTAATTTAACTGGAATATTAAACTGATCTTTAATCGATAAAACAATACCACCTTTTGATGAAGAATCCATTTTTACCAAAACTATTCCAGTAACTCCTGCTGCTTCATTAAATGATTTTGCTTGTGATAATCCACTTTGACCAACAGTTGCATCTAACACTAATAAAATTTCATGTGGCGCTGATTCATCAAATCTTTTAATTTGTTTTATTATTTTTGTTAATTCATTCATAAGATTAACTTTATTTTGCAATCTACCAGATGTGTCACAAATAATTAAAGAATATTCTTCTTCATATCCTTTTTTAATTCCCTTATATGTAACAGCTGCTGGATCTTCTCCGATTTTATCACTTGTAACAATATCAACTCCAATTTTGTTGGCATGAACTTTTAATTGTTCAACAGCACCAGCTCTAAATGTATCACCTGCTACAAGTAAAATTTTATGACCAAGATTTTTATAAAATTGAGTTAATTTAGCAATGGTAGTAGTTTTACCAACACCATTAGCTCCAATTACTACCATTACATTAGTTTTCCTGTCTTTAGAAATATTAATTGAAGTATCTACATTAGTATCTTGAATATAATAAACAACTAATTTATCAATTAAAATTTCTAATACTTTTTCAAAATCATTAATATTATTTCTAATTACTTCATTTTTAACAGCATCAGCTATTTTTTCGCTAGCAATATATCCAATATCTAATCCAACTAATGAATCAATTAATTGTTCATAAAAATCATTTGAAAATTCATTTTTTGAATAAGCAATTTGCAATTCATCAATAATTTTACTAAAACCAGAAGCAGTCTTATTTAGTTTTGCATCAAATTCTGATTCTTTGTCTGCATTTCAGATTCTATTTTCTTCATTTTTTTTCTGAATTTGTTCTTCTAGATTATTTGTATCTTTATTTTTATCTTTTTTGAAAATATTTTTAACCTTATCTCAAAACCCCATATTAACTCCCTTTATTGTTTATCATTATGTAATTTTACTTTTATTTTATTCATACAAGTAACACCAGGTTTTTGCATACTTGCACCAAGCAAACTATCACATTCTACCATTGTTTCTTTTCTATGAGTAACAACAATAAATTGTGATAATTTGGCATTTTCTGTGATTAATTTAGCTAAGGATTCTGCATTTTTAGGATCTAATGCAGATTCTGCTTCATCAAGAATAACTAGTGGGAATTTACTTGTTTTTAAAATTGTTAATAAAATTGATAATGAAATAATAGATTTTTCTCCACCTGATAATACATTCAATTTTCTTATTTGCTTACCAGATAGTTTTACAATTACATCAATTCCAGTGTTTAATAAATCTTCTGGATTTGTAAATTGTAATTCACAACCTCCATTCTTAAATAATTTAGAAAAAACACTTGGTAATGTTTGATTAATTTGAAAAATTTTATTTTTAAAAATTTTAATTACTTCTTTATCAATTTTTGAAATTGATCCAGTTAAATCATATTCAGCTTTCTGAATATCATTCATATTTTTTTGCAATTCGTCAAGTTTTTCTTTTGTTTGTTTTAAATCATCTATAGCTTTTAAATTAATATTTCCAAAAGTTGAAATTTCTGCTTTTAATTTAATAATTTTTTCATTAATTTCATGATTGGTTAGATTCAAATCTTTTAAATCAACATTAATATTATCTATTGTTAATTTATATGAATTTGCGATTTTATTTGCATCTTCAATAATTTTTTCAGCAACATTTTTATTATTATTAATTACAAACAATTTATCCTTCAAAGATAAAATTTCACTATTAAACTTATTTAACAATTCACTAATTTCATTAAATTTATTATTAATTTCAATATTTAAATGATTTTGTGAAGATATTTGATTAGACAAATTATTTTTTTCAATTTCTAATTTACTTAAGTTTTCAATAATTTCGTTAGTTTGTTGTTTTAATATTGATTCTGTGTCAATGTTTAATGATGTTAATTCAGTTTTAATTTTTTCAATATTGTTTTTTAATTCATTTATTTTTTGATTAGAGGTTGATTCATTAATGCTAGCAGTACTATATTGTTCATTAATATTAGTTAATTGATTTTCTAATTGCAGTTTTAAAATCTCATTGTCAGAAATTAGTTTTGATAACTTTTCAATACCTTTTAAATATTTTTCATTTTCTTCTTTAAGTGTAAAACTAGAAAATGTTTTATTATTATGTCCACCTACATATAAACCACCACGATTAATAACATCACCATCTAATGTAATGATCTTTAATGTTCTTTTAATTGCTTTTGCAACAGTTTCAGCAGTTTGAATATTATTAACAATTAAAACATTACCAACTAATAGTTTTACAACAGGATAGTATTGTTCATCGATTGTTAATAATTTATCAGCTGTATCAATAAAACCATCAAAATTTTTAGCAATAATTAATTTATCATTTAAATTATCATTTAATTTAATTCCATTTAATGCAATAAAACTAGCAACCCCTAATTTATTTTTCTTTAAAAATTCAATCCCAGCTATTGCATCATTAACAAGACTAACTACTAAGGTGTTAATATTTTTTCCTAATGCTAATTCAATTGCTTTTGCATATTTAGCATCAACTTTAGTAATTAGTTTTTTTAAAGGATCAATTAAACCTGGAATAGCATCACGATTTTGTAATATTGCATTAACACCAACTTCATTTTTAAATTCATCATTAATTCTTTGTTGAATGAAATTTTGTTGAGCTTTTAATTCACTTAAATCTTGGTATTGTTTATTAATGATTCCTGATATATTTCTATAATTGTTAGTTAATTCATTTTTAATGTTGATAATCTTGGTAATTTCATCTTTATTTGTATTAACGTTTTTTATTCAAGTTTTATATTCTAGTTCTAAATTTGCTAATGTCTCACTTAAAGCAGCAACTTTAATTTTCTTATCTGTACTAGATAATTGATTTTTTAAATTATTTTCATAATTAAGTTTTCTAGTTATTAAATTATTAATTTTTTCTTGTACATCAAAACGTTTTTTATTTAGTAAAGAAACCTTATCTTCTTCCTTTGATTTTTGTTCTTTCACATTTGTAAAACTAAGATTTAATGAAACTAAATCTGTGTTTTTTAAGTTAATTACTTTATTAATATTTTCAATTTCATTATTCAATTCAATTAATTTTTTTGAATAATGTAAATAGTTTTGTTTAGCTATATATAATTGATATTTTTCAAGATTACTTTTAAGTTCTAAATATTTATTTACTTCTATTGATTGAGCTTCTAATTTTTTAACACTATTTTCATATTCTCTTACAGATATAGATAATGTGTTTAAATCCTGGTGTACTTTTTCTAATTCAACTAAGTACTCATTTTTATTTTTGATATATTTACCAACACCAGCTGCTTCTTCAAAGATTTTTCTACGTTCTTCTGGTTTAGCATCAACAAATCACTGTACTGTACCTTGAGAAATTATTCCTAATGAACCTTTTGATAATCCTGTATCTAAAAAAAGATCAATAATATCTTTTCTTTTTACAATCTTATCATTTAAAAAATAATCACTACTATCGGAATTTCTTTTTAAAACTCTTTTAACAGTTACTTCGTGTTCATTTATATTTAATACTTTATTAGAATTATCAAAATATAAGGTTACACTAGCTTCATTTGCTGGTAAAAAACCATCAGAACCATAAAAAATAATATCGTTGTTAGTTTCACCTCTTAATTGTTTTGCACTGGTTTCACCAAGAACTCAACGAATTGCATCAACAATATTAGTTTTACCAGAACCATTTGCACCAACAATGCCAATAAAAGATTCATCTAAATTTATTATTGTTTTTTCTGCATATGATTTAAAACCGTATGCTTCTATTTTTTTTAAAAACATCATATTACAACCTTGAAATATTCATATATATAGTATATGCTTTATGAAAAATTATGCAGCACATTTATCTAAAGCATTTTTTGCCGCATTATTTTCTGCTTCATGTTTTTTATTACCTAAACCTTCACCATATAGAATAGAATCACATGTAACTTTTGTTATAAAACTTCTTACATTATTGTTATCTATAATTTCTTTTGTTAAATATCTAATGTCATGTTTACCATTTCTTTGCATTTTTTCTTGAAATTGAGTTTTATAATCTTCTTTACATGGTAATAAATTATTTTCATATTTATAAATAATTGTTTGATAAATAAAACTTGTTAAAGCTTCTGGACCAAATGTTAAATATAATGCTGCACAAAAAGCTTCTATTGTGTCTTCATAAATATTATCGCTTATAGTGTTTTCATTAAATGAACTACCAAGTATTATAAAATTTTCAAATTTTAACTCTTTACCTAATTCAGCTAATGTATCTTTTTGTACCATTTTAATTCTTGCTTTTGTCATGTCACCTTCTGCTAAATCATGGCATTTATTAAATAAATAAGTTGAAACAACCGTTTCTAATAAACTATCGCCATAAAATTCTAATTTTTCATAATTAAAATTTAATTGATTTTGGTATGCGAATGATGAATGAACAAAAGCTTCTTGAAAATATTCAAGTTTATCTTTATCAAATGGTAAATTATATTTTTTTAAAAAAAGTTCAAATAATTCAATTTGTTTATTAGTTCATATCTGCATAATCATTATCCATTATTTTTTCATATCCATATTATTAATTTTGTCATTAATAATTGTGAAAACATTATTTTTTAATGCATCATACATCATTTTTATGCAAGATGTTATTTGTTTATAATCACTAGAACCATGTCCTTTAATTACTGGTTTTTTTAAACCTAATAAAAAAGCACCAGCTCTAGTTTTATAATCAAAACGATCAATCATTTTGTTAATAATGTGTTTATTTGTCAAATAAGCAAATGAATTAAATCATTTTTTATATTCAGTTTTTAGAAATCTTGCAATTGTTTTCATGCTTCCTTCTAAAGTTTTTAAAACAATATTTCCGGTATATCCATTACAAATAAAAATATCAGCTGATTCGTTATTAATAATATTTCTTGTTTCAACAAAACCAATATAGTTTAAAGAATTATTAGTTTTTAACAAGGCATTAGCTTGTTTGTGTTCATCAAAACCTTTAGTTTCTTCTGTACCAATATTTATTAAACCAATTCTTGGATTACTTAAATTTTGTGTTTTAGATACATATATATTTGCCATTAATGCAAATTGGTATAAATCAAATCCAGTAACATTTTTATTTGCTCCTGAATCTAATAAATATACATATTTATCTTGTACAACAGTTGGTAATGTTGTTAAAAAAGCAAATTTATTAATTTTATCTAATGTTCCAATTTTTATAAATGTTGTTGTTACAAAAATTGCAGTGTTACAAGCAGAAAATAAAGCATCAATTTTGTTTTCGTTCAATAAATCGCAAGCAATTTGAATACTTAAATTTTTACTTTTACGAATAATTGAAACATCATCGTGCTGATTAGCAAATTCTTCAGTTTGAACAAAAGTTATTTTATTAAGATTATAGTTTTTAGTACGATTAATAACATCTTGATTTGCAATAATTACAAATTCAACATCAGTATTTTTAGCAACAAAATCTACACAAGCATCAACAGCTAAAATAGGATCATTTTCAAAACCTAAAGCGTCAATTCCTATTTTCATTTTACGCTCCTAAGTAAAAATAAAATTTATCTTCATTATTTTTAATAATTTCAGCTTCATAACCAATTTTTTTAACATATTCAGCAATTTTATTAATCACTTCATCTTCAACAAGATTATTAACAATTATATAAATTGTATCTTTTCAATTATGTTTCTTTTTTGCAATAATATAATCAATTGCACTAATTACTTCTTTGTATAAATCCTTATTTGCAGAAATAATTTTCTTTTCAGAAATAACTATAAAATCGTCTTTTTTTACATGAATATGAGAATCTACATTAATATTTTTTACAGATTTTGTTATTTGTAAACTAATTATTTTTTTTAAAACTTTGGTAATTCGTTTAGAAATATTTGCTAAAGTATCATATTTATTGAAACTTAATATAGCAAAAATTGCCTCAATAATATTGTTGCATTCAAATACTAAAATTTGTAAATCTTGTTGTTCTCTTAATTCTTTTGCAGCTTGATTTGCAGCTAAAAAAGAATCTTTATTATCAACTACAAGTACTATTTTTTTACTATTTGCTCGTTTTAATAGATCAATAAATTCTTTGACTGATGGATTTTTATCTTTCGCGCGATTAATTACATGTTGAACATTAAATTCTGTTTTTAAAAGATTAGCAATTGATAATGTTGGTACTGTTGCTACTAATATTGGTTCTGTTTCTAAGGGATTATTTTTTTCAATTTGCATTAGTGTATCAATTCCCTTATTTTTATTGCGTTGCAAAGTCATATTATCAATTTTTATCTTATGAAATTCACCATATTTTTGACCAATTTGCAACACTTTATATGGAGTTAATGTATGAATATGAACCTTGCAAAAAATATCATCATAAACAAAAACTAGTGAATTACCAATTTGATTTAATTCATCTGTTAATTTTTTAGGATCAAATTCAGCTTTGACAGTTTCTTGATCTTCTTGTAATATGGCACCAATTTCTAAAATAAATTCGCAACAATAACCATATCCTTCTTCACTAGTGGTAATGAAATCTGAATTAATACCAAATTCTTCCACCTTTTTTACTTGAGGTTCTAAATTTAATTTTTTTATATTTTCATTTTGTTTGTTACTTATTGTTAAAGCATTATTCATGCCTTTAAAAATACTAATTAAACCATAAGCACCAGAATCAACAACATTTGCTTTTTTTAATACTGGTAATAGATCTGGAGTTAACTTTAACGCTTCTTCTGCAAATAATATTACATCAGCAAAAATTTCTTCAATAGTTGTATAGTTGCTTTTATTCATATTTAATTTTTCAGCAACAACACGAATAATTGTTAATATTGTTCCTTCTTTAGGAGAATCAACAACTTTATAAGCTATTTCTTTTGCATTATTAAAAGATTTTAAAAGTAAATTTACGTCAATATACTTAGATTGTGCGTCAATTGGTTCTAAAAAACCTTTGATGATTTGCGATAAAATTACACCAGAATTACCATGTGCATTCATTAATAAACTGCGACTAAATTTTTTTGCAAATTCGTATAATGAATATTCAGATAAGTTTCCGACTTCTTCTATTGCTCCTTTTAAAGTGCTCATCATATTGCTTCCTGTATCACCATCAGGTACAGGAAAAACGTTTAATTTATTTATATATTCATACTCTTGTTCAATAAAGTTACAACCTGAATTGAACATATCATATAGCATGTTTTTGTTAATTGATGTCATTTTATCCTTTCATAAATAAATGAAAAAAATATTTATTTAACTAAATTATCAGATAATCTTATAGAACTAATTATAATAAATATATATAATAAGTACATATAATAAAATACAAATAATATTTATATAATTTAAAAAAAGGAAAATATAATGGCTAAAAGAGATCAAATTACTGGTAAAGTAGCTATGAGTGGAAATGTTCGTTCTCATGCTATGAATCATTCAAGAAGAAAATTTAACCTTAATTTACAAAAAGCAACCATTAAAGATGAAAATGGTGTAGTTAGAACAATTAGAGTTACAGCTAGAACAAAAAAGACATTAAAAAAGAACAACCAATTAATTTAATTAGTTGTTTTTATTTCATAAGAAGCTTATCAATAGCTTCTTTTTTATTTTCACTTTTCATTAGATATGAACCTGAAACAATATAGTTTGCATCATTATATATTAAACTAATTGTTTTATTATTTATTCCACCATCAAAAACAATATCAATGTTAAGGTTATTATTAAATGCATATTTTTTAAAACTATGCAAATGTTGAATACCTATTTCATTAATTGCTTGTCCTCCAAAACCTGCAGGTACGCCCATAAATAGAATGATATTTGTATCTTTGATAAATTTTAAATAATGATTATAATCCTCAGATGTATTAATAGCAAATCCAATATTAATGCCATCATTATTAGCAGATTCAATAATATTTTTAATTTGCTCATCATTTAAAACAGAAGGATGAAATAAAATAGCGTTAGGTTGATATGGTAAAAACATTTCATAGTATTTTTTTACATCTCTAACCATTAAATGAACTTCGACTTCAAAACCATTCTCTTTTAGTAAATTTATGTATTCAGTTGTGAATGAAAAATTAGGAACATAAGTATTATCCATTACATCATAATGAATTCTTGTTATTCCTAATTGTTTTAATTCACGCAGTTTTAAAACTAAATCTTCATCTTTATAAAATGCTAACAAAGATGGTTCAATTATTTTTATTTGTGAATTATTCATACTATTTATTTTTTTAATCTTGATTCGTGTCTAGTTAATTTCTTTTCAGTAGTATTAGGTCCTACTATTGCACTATTCGGAGTCTTTGTTGTTGATGTGATTTGTACTGGTTTAACTGGTGCAACTTGTATTTCATCTTCATCATCTTCAACATCGTCAAAAGAATATGCATCATTATCAACTTCGGAGTTTTCAAATTCATCAATATAATTATCATCTTCTTTTGATTTTTTTAATTCTAAAGACATTTTTAATTCTTTTAAATAACTTCTTAAAATCGCTTTATAAGCTTCAACGCCTGGTTGATTAAATGGATTAACTCCTAATAAATATGCAGTCATTGTTACACTAATTGACATTCACATATAGAAATATCCATAATCATAAGGTGCCATACGATCAATTTCTAATAATAAAACAGGTGCGCCAGCAACTTTTGCATGAGATTCTGCAACACTTTTATAAATTAGTTTATTTATTTCTGATAATCACATTCCATCAATTACATCCATTCCATCATTAGAGTTAATATCCATTGGAATTTTAGCATTACCACTAGATTTTCTAACTCAAAGCGTAGTTTCGAAATATGTTTTTGGACCATCTTGTAAATATTGACCAACAGAATGCAAATCTTTTGTATAAGTAACTGGAATTGGCATTAATCCTAAACCAGTTTTAGCTTCAGTTTCAGCCATTAATTGTTTTGCTTGTTCTAATAATGCTCCTAATTTTTTTTCATATGAACCAATTATGTGATTTGTGTATCCATATTGTTCATATAAATATCTATGTAATGCATAATCATATGCAGAATTTTCTAATGGATCTGCTTTATTACAATCTTTTAAAGCATCCTTCGCACCTTCAATTACTTGGAAAACATCAACACCTTGCATAATCATTGGTAATAAACCAGCTGGTGTTAAACTAGAAAATCTACCACCAACATTTTTTGGAATACTAAAAATTGGATAGTTCATTCTATTAGCTAATTTTCTTAATTTATTATTTTCTTCTTCACCTGTAACAATTGCTAATTTATCAGCAATATCTTCTTCATATTTATATGTTAATACTGCTTTAATAAAACGATAACCAATTAAAGTTTCTAGGGTTGTTCCTGATTTAGAGATAACTATTCCAGCTGGACGAATTTTTGCTTTCTTTAAATGTCTTAATAATTCAGCATTACCAGTTGGTGAAATGCTATCCATTCAAATAATTTTAATACTACCAAACATGTATTTATTAACACACATATGAATAGCTGCTCTTGCACCTAAAGCACTTCCACCAATCGCAGAAACAATCACAGTATTAATCTTTTTTTCTTGTCAATCGCGATATAATGCTAACATTTTTTCTAAAACTTCTGCAGTTTCAGGTAGATTAATGTAGTTATATCAACCTAACATTTCTCCACCTTCACCTGTACCATTACGAATATCTTTGTGAATTTTTTTGATTTTTTCTAAATTTTCTTCTGTATATACTTTGCTCTTTTTTAATTTTCCATCATAAGCATATCTTTTAGATAAATGAATCATACTAAAACTCCTATAATTCTTATGGATTTGCCATAATCTATTCTTATTTTAATGTTTTTGTATTAGAAATTAAACAAAAAATATATAATTTTTGTAATCAAATATTATTAGATATTTATGAAAAAAACATTTAAAATAAAGCTAAAAACAATTTCATCAGGACTATTTTTGATTACAACATTAACTATTATTCCTTTTAGTGTGATATCTTGTTCTAGTAAAAACTCAACAAATACTTATCAAAATTCAATTAATGAATGAAAAAATAAGTTTAATCAAGCTTATGATAATAATTTCTCATCACTAGTAAGAACTGATCTTGATTATTCTATTAAAAATTATGAGTTAATGTGAACTAATTTTATTAATGAATATTATCATTTTTATAAAAAACACTTTGTTAAAATACCTTTAAATAATGCAAATTTTTATATTTATAATTATCAAATTTCAGCAAATAATTTAGAAATATTAAAAAATCAAAAAAATGAAAATTGTTTTAATTGAGATTTGAAATGAAATTTAAGTATTGGATATCAAGAAAAAAATCAATCAATAAGTAAATTAAATTTAATAATAACTGATCATTTAGTAAATGCTACTTTAAAACCAACGATTGTATTAAGTTGAAATAATCTTTTGAAACAAAAAACAACAGCATATGGTGGATATTATATTAATTATGCAAAAAATTCAATTATTAAGATTTCTTTTCCAAATAATGAATTAATTAATTCAAAATATAACAAAATTAGCAAATTAATTAATACAATCAATGATTTATCGTCGCTTATTGATGAAAATACAAAATATCAAAATCCTTCAAGTAAGAATTGAATTGCAATAGTTCAAATGTTTCCACTTGTCAAAAATATGATTAATTATGCAAATTTATTATTTAATAATTATAAAAATTATAAAAATAACAAAACATATCAACAATTTAAATTTCTAGAATCAATTATTAATTTTAATATTATTGGCATAGATTACTATGATAATAATAACCAAACAACTAACTTTAAAAATTTTTTAAATCCTGATTTTAATCTTATAAATAAAACTATTAAGGACCTTAATAATAAATTAAAGAATGAAGATTCTAATTTATTTTTTGATAAGAATAAATAAATTTTACTCGTTATAAATATTAAGGAGTAAATTAATATGAAAGAAAAAAACGAAAAGTTTAATGATTATAAAGAAATTATTAATAAATTAGATTCTAAATTCGGTGTTGGAACATTACAATTTTTATCGAATATTCATAATGATTTTAATGTAAAAAAAATTATTAAATCTGGAAGTTATTATTTAGATAAAGCTTTAGGAATTGGCGGATATCCAAAAGGTAGAATTATTGAAATATTTGGTGCAGAATCTAGCGGAAAAACTACTATTGCTTTAAAAGCAGTAGCAGAATGTCAAAAAGTTGGTGGTAAAGCCGTATATATTGATGCTGAACATGCCTTAGATTCAGTATATGCAGAAGAACTTGGAGTTAATTTAGATCAAGTAGTTTTATGTCAACCAAATTCTGGTGAACAAACATTCACAATAATTGAAGCTTTAATTAAAACAAAAATGGTTGATTTAATAATAATTGATTCAGTTGCAGCATTAACTCCTCAGCAAGAATTGGATGGAGATTTTGATGATCAAACAATTGGAGTTCAAGCTAGAATGATGTCTAAAGGATTAAGAATTATTCAAAGTATTTTAAATGATAATGTAACCGTATTATTTATTAATCAAATTCGTGAAAAAATTGGTATAGGATACAATGGAGGAACTACAACTTCTGGTGGAAGAGCATTAAAGTTTTTTGCCTCGATTCGAATTGAAACTAAAAAAATGGAAATTATTAAAAATAGTGATGAACCTGTTGGATTTAAAATTAAATTAACTATTGTAAAAAATAAATTAGCAAGACCTTTAACAACCGCATTAATTAATTTATATTTTGGATATGGTTTTAATTATAAAAATGAAATTATTGATGTTGCTATTAATGAAGGAATTATCAAAAAAAATGGTAGTTGATTTGCCTATGATGATAAGAACCTTGCACAAGGAAAAGAAGCTTGTCGTAATTTTCTTTTAAAAGATGATGTTCTTTTCAATAAAATTAAAAAAGAAATAGAAGAGAAAAATTTAATCTAGATGTTAGCATTTTACATTTTTTTAATTGTCTTATTTATACTTTTATTCATTTTTGTTATTGTTTATACAATATATAAAAATTATTTTTCAATTAATCAAAAAATGTGAAAAAAGTCTATTAGTCTAACAATTAATTTCAAAAAAGAGAATCTTGAAATTAAAAATATTTATTTTAATTTTCAGAAAAAGAAAATTTTAATTAAATTAAAAAATTGTTCTGATGTTGATTATATTAAAAAAATAAAAAATGTTATTCAAACAAATAATGAATATACATTGTTTTATTCTTATCAAGTTATCTTAATTTCTTAAAAAGCGTGCTAGTGTTTTTGCAACACCATCTTCATCATTACTTTCTTCAGTAATAAACTTAGCAGCTATTTTTGAACTTTCTTTTCCATTTAACATTGCAAAAGAAAAACGAGCTTTTCTTAAAAGTTCAATGTCGTTATCATTATCACCAAAAGCAATTGTATGCGAAATATCTATTCCATAAAATGATGATAAATATTCTAAAGCATGTCCTTTTGTAGCTATACTAATTCCAATTTCTACAACTTTATAATTAGCACATAATTCATAGTATTTAATTGTTAGTGTTTCATATAAACTCATTATCCTATTAATAACAGTAACAATATTTTTATTATTAACTATTAAATTAATTGTATGTGGGTTAAAATCTATTTTTTTGATCGCATTACCATAAATAATATTACTATTTTCATCTATATGAAATCATGTTTGTATTTGACTTTTTAAGTATTCATCTTTCATATGATTCAAAATTAAGCTAAGATCTTCATTTTCAATAATCATATTATCAATATTATTATTTATAATTTCATCATTTAATAAAGTTCTAGCAATATCAACAGAAAACATGTAGTTAATACCACTAAAATTAATATCTCTAGGATTATCTAAAGAAGCTCCATTGTAATTAACACAAATACTATTTAAACCAAGTTGTTCATAAATTTTATATGTACTACGAAATGGTCTAGCAGTAGCGATACAAAAAATATTTCCTTCTTTTGTAAATTTTCTAATTGTATTTATTGTAAATTTTGACAATAAACCTTGGTTATTTAGTAAGGTGCCATCAAGATCGCAAACTACAAGTAATGATTTATTTGTTTGAACAAATGATAAAGTATTTTTTTTCATTATTTAAGTCCTATTAATTTGTAAAATTCATTGATTTTTTTATTAGCTATTTCATTACAATATTGATTATTTTTTTCAACCTTATTTAATAAATTATTAATATCTATTTTTTTAATTTCTGTTTGTAAATTATGAATAAAATCGCAAACTACATCAGCTACATACGTTTTAAATTCTTTGTAATTTTTATCTTTAAATTGCATAATTATTTGATCTTTATCACATTCATTAATTGAACAAACGATATTTATTAAATTACTTATTCCTGGTTGATTTTCTTTATCATAATTTACACTATTAAGATTATCAGTCATCGCACTCATAATTTTTTTTCTAATTATTTGAATATCATCATTAATAAAAATAGTTCCATTGGTATTTTCATTAGATTTTGACATTTTAATTTTTGGATTAATTAAATCATAAATTTTTGTACCAGTTTTACTAAAATAAGGTTCAGGAATTTCAAAAATTTTGGTATTAAATTTATTATTAATTCTAATTGCTATGTCTCTAGTTAATTCTACATGTTGTTTTTGATCAATTCCTACTGGAATTATTGTTGCATCATAAAGTAAAATATCTCCAGCCATTAAAACAGGATAAGTTAGTAATCCTGTTGGGATTTTCTCAGTTCCATTATTCATTTTAAATTTCGAACTTTTATCTTTGAATTGTGTCATTCTGCTTAATTCACCAATAGTTGTAAAATTAATTAAAGCATTAAACATTTCAGTGTGCGCTGGAATTTTTGATTGAATAAATACTTTTGTTGTATCAAAATCTAAACCAGCAGCATAATAAACTTTTAAAACATTAAGTATATTTTCTTGCATTTTTTTTGGTTCATAATTATTAGAACTCAAAGCATGAAGATCAGCAACAAAAATAAATAGTTCTCCTTCATTTTGTAATTGTTCAAATAATTTTATTGCGCCTAAAAAATTACCCAAAGTAATTTGATTAGTTGGTTGGATTCCTGATAATATTCTTTTTTTCATATATTTCACCTAATAATTTATTATAAAGTGTTATATTAATATCATTTTTTTTAAAAAAAGTATAAAAAAATTAAATATTAAAAAAAAATAATAATTTTATTAGATTATCATTGCTAAAATGCACAAAAAAAACATAATAAAAATTATTTTTTTATGAATTTATTTTAATTCTAATTTAAATAGTTTTTTATGTTAAATTATTTAATATTAAAAACGATTATAGAAGAGGAAGATATGTCAGATAAAAAATTACAAGAAACAGAAAAATTATTAGTAGACTTAACTTATAATGTTCCGATTAAGGATCAAAAAATGTTTTTAGGTGAATATAATGGTTTTCAAAGATATGATAATTATAAATATCCATTTGCAAAACAAATTGAAAGAGCAATGAGACAAGCTTTTTGAACTCCTGAAGAAATATCATTAGTAAGTGATCGCGAAAAATTTAAAATGTTAGATAAAGGAATTCAAGAAATTGTTGTAAATAACTTATTATTTCAAACATTAATGGATTCAGCACAAAATCGTGGATTAGATTCAGTAATGGCTCAATTAGTTACCTCATCAGAATGAGAAGCAGCATTTAAAACACAAGCTTTCTTTGAATTGATTCACTCCTTATCTTATTCTCATATTATTAGAGAAATGTTTTCTTCTGATGCATCAAATGTGTTTGATCGTATTTATGAAATTCCGCAAATCAAGAAAAGAACTGATAAAGAAATTGATGCTTATGATTATGTAAAAAGTTGATTAGATGGTAGAATTACCGTACAAGAAGATGAACTAAAGAAACATATTTTAAAATTATTAGTTCACATTTTCTTCTTGGAAGGTTTAAAATTCTATGTGTCTTTCTTAGTTACATATATTGTTAACGAAAGTACCAATGATAGTATTCCTGGTGTTGCAAAAATCATCAAATTAATTAATTTTGATGAAGATATGCATGTTTCATTAGTGGGTGGAGTAATTAATATTCTTGCTCGTAATGAAAATGAAGGATTTAAGGATTTGATGGATTCTGCATGATATAAAGATCATGTAATTAATATTGTTAAAGAAATTGTTGCTGATGAAGTTGAATGGGGAGAATATTTATTGAGTTTAGGACGTGTTCCTGGTTTAACAAAATCTACTTTAAATAGTTTTATGAAATATTATGCAAATAATAGATTAGAAAAAATTGGTTTTGAACCTTTGTATCAAAATGAAGTAAATAAACCAGATCTTGTTATTTGATTTGAAAATTATAAAGATATTAATAAAGATAATACTGCACAACAAGAAGCCACTGCTATTAACTATAATATTGGAACAATGGAACTTGATTATGGTGATAAGGATTTAAATAAAATTTTAAAAGAATTATTAGATGATAGTCCAGCAGGAAGACAAGCTAAAAAGAAATAAGTTTAATTACAAAAAGAAAGATTAGGTTTATATGTCAAATTTATTGGAAATAATTGAAAATTCTCGTACAAATGAGAGTTCTTCTAATGATGTCATAAATTCTATTGATGAAATATTTGTCATCAAAAGAGAAAAAGGAAAACAAAGATTTTCTTTAGATAAAATTAGAAATATTTGTGCTTGAGCTACGAATAATGATAAAAATTTTGAAGAAATGATCTTAAAAAACTTTACTCCTAAAATTTATAATAATATTTCAACAAAAGAATTATTTGATTTATTAATTAGAACATCTGCAAATTTAATTAGTCCAATTTATTCAGATTTTGAATACATTGCTGCTAGATTTTTATTATTAAAAATGTACAAAGAAACATGAATACAAAAAATTCATGATGGTAAATTGAATTACCCATATTTAGAAAATGTTATTAATAAGGGAATAAGAAGCAATCGTTATGATAAATCAATATTTGAAAAATACTCAAAAGAAGAAATTAATGAATTAGATCAATATATTGTACAAGAAAGAGATTATTTATTTACTTATAAATCTTTATATTTCTTTTATTCTAAATACTGTTTCAGAGATAAAAATAATAAGAAATTCGAATTACCACAAAATGCATATATGCGTGTAGCAATGGTGCTTTTTGTTAATGAACGCAAAGATATCAGATTAAGTTTAGTAAAAAGAATGTATGATGCTTTATCATTACATTACTTTACAGTTGCTACTCCAATAATGTTAAATTCAGGAACTACAAATCAACAATTATCTTCTTGCGTTTTAACTATTATGAATGATGATACTAATAGTATTATGGATACTTGCAAGGATTTAGCTGTTTATTCTAAATTTAAAGGTGGTACTGCATTAGATGTTTCTTACTTAAGAGCAAGTGGCTCATATATTTTTGGAAACAATGGTTTTTCTAGTGGTCCTATTCCTTTTTTAAAAATTGTTGAAGCTATTATGAAAGGTTTTAATCAAGGTTCTGAAAGACCTGGTGCATGCTGTGTTTATTTTAATTGATGACATTGAAATGTAAGAGAGTTAGCAGTTTTAAAAAATAATAATGGGACCGAAGAAAATCGTGCTAGATTTTTAAAATATGGTGTAAAAATTAATCAGTTATTTATTGATCGAGTTTTGAAAGATGAATATGTAAGTTTGTTTAATCCAAAAGATACTCCATTATTATTAACAACATATGGCGATGAATTTGATAACAATTATCGTGCATATGAAGATAATCCTGAGATTAAAAAAGTAAGTATCAAAGCTAGAGATTTAATGGGATTAATCTTAAAAGAGAGAGCTGAAACTGGTAATATTTATTTATTTCATGTTGAAAACGTAAATAAAAGTAGCTTACTAAATCGTTATATTAATTCATCCAATTTATGTACAGAGATAACTTTACCATCTCAATTTAGTACTAATTTTAATGAAAATTTAGATTGAACTGAAGGTAGCATTACTAAAACTAGTAAATCTGGAGAAATTGCTTTATGTAATTTAGGTTCTATTAATCTTATACAGTGAGATAAATTGAATAATGATGAAAAAATAAATCTTGCAGAAATTGTTGTTAGAGGGTTAGATAATACTATAGACATTGCTAAATATCCAGTTTTAGAAGCTAAATATTCTAATAAACAGTATCGTTTTTTAGGAATTGGAACTTCTAACTATGCAAATTATTTAGCTTCTAAAAAAATTATTATTGATGATAATAATGCTTTAGATGCAACCCAAGAATTGTATGAAGATTTAAGTTATAGATTAATCAATGCATCAGTACAACTTGCTAAAGAAAAAGGAAAATTTCCAAGATTTAATGATACGGAATGAGCAAAAGGTGTATTACCAATTGATAAGGCAAATAAATTAGCTTTAAATTTAACAAAAAATAAACCAAATTATCAAAAATGAAATGAACTTAGAAATGAAATTAAGTTACATGGAATTAGAAATGCAACGATTATGGCAATAGCTCCAACAGCAACTACTGGTAAAGCAATTAATGCAACTGAAAGTACTGAACCGATTCAACAAATATTTTATAAAGAAGATGGAATTATCAATATTCCTACTTTGGCACCTGATGTTAAGAAAAATCGAGAATATTATAAGAGAGCAGTTGAGTGTGATCAATATATGTTATTAAAATTAGCAGCAGTTCGTCAATGTTATTTAGATCAAGCACAATCTATTAATGTTTATTTTTCTAAAATTACTAGTGCCACTGATTTTATGATGCTTCATCTTTTTGGATTTAGTTTAGGAATTAAAACATTTTATTATTGTAAAACCGAAAAAGAAGTTACAGAAATTTGTGAAAGTTGTACCTAGTTATATATAATTAGTTATATTTAAAAATTAAATGAATATGACAACACAAGAATATATTAATAACATATCTTATGCAAATAAGGCTCAAGAAATTTTTGGAATAAGTACTTGACAATGTTATGTTTTTGTTGGTATTTTTTTATTTTTTGTAGCAATATTAATTGTTGCACAATTATTTATTTCAAAATTAAGAAAAAAAACTAGTTTAAGTTCTACTAAAATTAATGATCCTAATCAATTATTAGGAAAAAAAGCACAGACATTATTAAAACTTAAAAAAATCAATTGAATGGCATATTTACCATTTGTATCCTTAATTTTATCTTTAATTATTGTTTTACCTTTTGAAGCTAAAGTAGGTTATGTTCCTTGAGGAAATAGCTATAACGGAATAACAAATAATTATCTTCATGGTGATTTATGATATGCACAAATATTACAATTTACCATTGTAATAGGTAATATTTACATGATTTTCTTAGTAATATTTTTAATTAGCGCATTGTTTTTTAATATTATGAAAACAATGTATAAAGTAACAGTAAATAAGGAATGAAGAAATTTTATTAAATATACATTAGTTTTTGTTTTCATTAGTATTAGTATGCTTTTATTAATTAATTTATATCGAGTTTTTCCTATTTATAACTACGATATGAATAACAATCCTAATGTTGCATTTACACTTTGCGGAAGTCCGATTGGTATTCATGGTTTTAATGGTGAAGGATATTGACCATTTTTTATTACTAATTTTTTAATTGCTTATTTTTTTACAGGAAACTATGATGTTTCATTTAATGGTAATGCCAATTATGATTTAACACATCCACAAGCTAACCCAGCATTACCTGTTCAAGTTCCAATTGTTTTAGGATTATTCTCATTAGCATTTATTATTGGAATTATCTTAGGATTAGCTAAACCAAATTATCAATCTTATTTAAATTTTTCTGAAAAAGCAAAGAAATTTAACAATAAAGCATTAAATATTGTTTATGCTTGTTTAAGTGTAGCTAGTTTAAGTTTCTTTAGTGAATCATTATTACAATCACAAATTGGAACATGAATGCATTTAACATTTGTTTTTATTCTTATGATTATTGCTTGAGTGATCTTTTATTTGATGTCTGGAGCAATTGTTATGACTACATATCGTATGTCATTTAAAACATATTTTAAAGAATTTATGGTTTATATGCATCAAGCATTCAAAAGAAATAGCTTAGATAATAAGGAATTTAAATTATTAGAAGAATTTATTAATAAAAAAGTACATGTATTTCATCAAACATTATTAGATAAAGATATTACAGATGATTACAAACAAATTACTTATATTTCAGAAACTGTAATTTTTCCATTAGCATTAATTGGATATTTATCTTTTTTACCAAGTAATGGATGAATGTTCACAAGTAATGTAAATACTGCTGGATATTGATTTGCAATGTTTTTTGGTTCTTTCTTTTGTTTTGTAGGAACATATGGAATATCTGGTATGGCTTCTGTTGCTCAAAATATGCAAGCTTCAACCGCTTTTAATGTTATGTGTGGTACAAATACTGGAATCTTTGGTCCATATGGATTCATAATGAATAAATTTAGAGTTCAAATAGATTTAAATTTCTTATTTTCTTTAATTGCAATTGAAGATAAAAAAACATTAAAACAAACATCAACTTCATCAAATAAAACAATAACACCAACTAAAGTTTAATATAAAAATACAAATAAAAAAACTCTATCAGTACTATACTAATAGAGTTTTTTATAAATAATAAAACATAATTTATTAAATTATTATTTTTTATTTTCAATGAAACCTTTTAAGCGAACAGTTGTAAATAAAGAGTAATAAATTCCTTGTACATTATAACCAGAGTTTTTAATTCCAATAAATGGGAATACATCTGGTCCTCTTGAAGAAGACTTATTTCAATTTACACTACCCGATTCAATTAAGTTAGCGATTTGATTAAATTCTGATTCTTTATTAGTAAATATACTTGCTTGTAAGCCATAATCAGTATCATTAGCAATTCTTATTGCATCTAAAACATCTTCAGCATAAATAATTGGTAAAATTGGTCCAAATGCTTCTGTAGAATAAATTTGCATTTTTTCAGTTACATTATCTAAAATAATTGGATGTACAACATTATTATAATTTTTAAATTCTAATAATGGTTCAGCTCCTTTTTTAACTGCGTTTTGATACAATTTTTTTACTCTTTCAACTGCTTTTTTATCAACTAAGGCAGTAATAAATGCATCAGAATAAGAAGAACCAACAATTAATTTAGTAGATTGATTTACAATTTCTTTAACTAATTGCTTATTATATTCTTTATTTTCTTTAATTAAAATTACTCTTTTAATAGCAGTACATCTTTGTCCGCTAAATGTAAATGCACCTTTAACAATTTCTTTAGCGATGTCAATAATTTGACCTTTATTATTATTCTTAGTAACTATACATGGATCTAAACCACCCAATTCCAATACTTTAATAGCTTGAAAAGGAAGATGGGAAGCTAAGTATTTTCCTGTTTCAGTTCCTCCAGTAAAATTTAATAATTTAATTTTTTCATTTTCAATTAATGCATCACCCAAATCTATACCATTACCCACAACAAAATTAATTACTCCATTTGGTAAATTTATTTTTTCAAAACATTGAATTACTAAATAACCAATTGTTAAAGTTTGAGTAGATGATTTAAATACAACAGTATTTCCGGTTAATAAAGCTGGGATGATTTTAGAAATTAGTAAATTTAATGGATAGTTAAAAGGAGCAATTGCTAATACAACTCCTAATGGAACATATTTTCAAATTCCTTTTTTATTTTTAATTCCACTAGATTCTTCATCAAAAATAATTGGATTAATAAAACTATTTTGATATTCAATAATTAAATCATTAATCATATTAATACTTCTTACCACTTCTTCTCTAGCAGCATTAATTGGTTTTGCAATACACTTACTAATTGCTAAAGCAATAGTTTCAATGTTTTCTTCTAAATGTTTATTAAATTTTTCAATGTATTTAATTCTTACTGTTGGGTTTAATAATTTTCAACTATTAAAAGCATTATCAGCTTTACGATAACAATTTTCAACATCTTTTCTTGATAATGAAGAAAAATAAGCTATTGTTTCATTAGATTCAGGTGAGATAATTTCTCCTTTTTCTAATGGATTATATTTTAAAAATTTACCATCAATATAACTTGATATGCAAGGTAAATTTTTATTATTATTAAAATTCATTTTGTCTCCTTGAATAATTATTAATAC